>JALZAI010000002.1 GCA_030948475.1 Actinomycetota bacterium | reverse complement strand
GCGCCGCGGCTGCGGCCGGCACCCTGTGGGCCGTGCCGAGCCCAGGCGGCACGACGCTGCTGCCGGCCCGCGACCGCCGTTACCGGGGCGAGATGGAAGTCAGCGCTTCGGGTCCCGGCGGCAACCTCGGCTTCGTCAACCGGGTCGACGTGGAGGACTACCTGCGGGGAATGGGTGAGGTTCGCGACCCGTCATGGCCAGCCGCGTCGCTGCAGACGCAGGCGATCTCGGCGCGCACGTACGCTCTGCGCGCCGTCCAGACGGGCGGCGAGATCTGCGACGACGACCGCTGCCAGGTCTACGTCGGCCAGACCGTCGAGTACCCGGAGATGGACAAGGCCGTGGCCGACACTCGCGGCCAGGTGCTCGAGTTCAACGGCGGCCTCGCCACCACCGTCTACTCCGCCAATGCCGGTGGTACCACGGCCACGCCGCAAGAGGCGTGGGGTGGCGGCGCGGCCGGCGAGCCCTACCTGCGCGCCGCGCCGTATCCCACTGGCGACCCGATGCCATGGACAGTGGAGATCGGCTTCGCCGACCTCGCCACCCGCTTTGGGTATCCCGGCACCGTCACCGGCGCGCGGGTGTCCAATACGGGACCTTCCGGGCGGGCCCTCGAAGTCACCCTCTCCGGCGACGCCGGTGACAGGCCGGTCGACGGGCTCACCTTCGCATCGAAGCTGAGCATGCGCTCGAACCTCTTCTCCTTCCGAACCGCCCAAGTCGATGCCGCGCCGCCCCCGCCGCCCGAAGGGCAAAGCCTGATCCAAGAGCTGCCCGGCGGCGGCGGACCTCTCGTCGAGGCGCCCGCAGCACCGCTGCCGCGGTCGTTGGCGCGCGTCGCCGTGACCCTGCCGCCAGCCGATTGCATGGGCGTGACCGGCCTTCTTGGCGTGTTCGTGTTACTGGCCGGGTTCGGCGTCTACTCCCATCGCCAGTCGCGGCGCGCGGCGCGGCGCGCCCTGTTCAGCTGGCGCTGATAGCGACGGCCGCGTTCGCGCCCCCGAAGCCTACATCTGACCGTGGCGTACCGGCCCGGCTGGTTCGTAGGTGCCGATGACGATGCCGAGATCGGTCACGGTGAGGTCGACAGGGCGCATCGTCGCCGGGAGGATGCCATCGTTGAACAAGCGGCGACCGGAGCCGAGCACCAGCGGAAACGTCATCAGGCGAAAGCGGTCGACGAGCTCGTGTTGCAACAGCGTCTGGAGCAGGTTGCCGCTTCCCCAGACCTGCAGCTCGTCGCCGGGTTCGTCCTTCAGCGCCTGCACCGCCGCGACGACGTCGCCGGCCACGAGGCGAGCGGTGTCGGGGTGCTCGCCGCGCCAGGTGGCATCGGCCTCGCTAAGCGAGTTGGACACGACGTATTTGGGCCGCGCGTTGATCGCCGAGGCAATGGGGTTGGCGGGGTCGATCTGGTCCGGCCAGTAGCTGCGGAAGATGTCGAACGTTCTGCGACCGAGCAGGAACGCGCTGGCGTGGCTGTTGAGCTCGGTGACGAACTCGCCGACGGCCGGGTCGGGGAACGGGGCCTGCCAGCCGCCGTGGGTGAAGGTGTCGCTGGGATCCTCCTCGGGTCCGCCGGGGGCCTGCATCACGCCGTCGAGGGTCAGGAACGTCTGGGCAGTTAGCTTCATGTCAACACAGACGGAGCGACGCACTGATTCTGAGCGCGCGTCCCGCGTCTAGTCGCAAGCTGCGACTGTTAGCTAATCTAGCTAGTATCTAGCTAGTATCTAGCTCATGCGGGTGAACATGCACGATGCGAAGACCAACCTGTCGCGGCTTGTAGCAGCCGTCGAGTCTGGTGAAGCGGAGGAGGTCGAGATCGCTCGCGCAGGGCAGGTGGTGGCCCGCATCGTCCCGGCCCGGCCGCGGTCACCTCGCCGTCCGGGCTACTGGTCGGGCCGCATCACCATCGGTCCCGACTTCGACACCCTCCCCCCAGAAGTCGAGGCCGCGTTCGCCGGCGAGAAGGAATGAAGGTCGTTCTCGATACCCACATCCTGCTGTGGTGGCTGGCCGATGACGACCATCTCCCCGCTGAGGCTGCCGAGGCGATTGCCGACCCTGACACCGAGGTCGTGGTGTCCGCTGCCAGCGCATGGGAGATCTCCATCTGGCAGGCGGCTGGACGTTTCGATGCCCCCGAGGATCTCCTGGATGCCTTGGCGGCCAACGACTTCGGAACCCTCGCTATCACGGCCGATCACGCCGTGGCGGCCGCGCGGTTGCCACCCCATCATGCGGACCCGTTCGACCGCATACTCATTGCCCAGGCACAGATTGAAGACATCACGCTCGTTAGCGTCGACAGCCGATTTTCGGAGTACGAAGTCGAGCTCCTGCCCCTGGACTGATGCCCATCGGCCGGCGAGGAGCAGGCCGCTCCTTGGTCCTCGCGAGGTATCCTTACTCCGACTGACGAGTAAGGAGTGGTGGTGGATGCTGCGGCAAAGGTGACATCGAAGGGACAGCTGACCGTCCCGAAGGCTGTGCGTGACGCACTGGGCATCAAGGAGGGCGACGAGGTCGTCTTTCGGGTGGAGGGCAACCGTGCCGTTCTTGCTCGGACACCTGATTTCCTCGCGCTGGCTGGCACGATCCGGGTACCGGGCCCCAAGCGCAACGTGGCGTGGGATGAGGTGATCCGCCGAACGAGGTCGGATCGAGCCGCGGCGCGTCGTTGACCGCGTTCGTCGACACGAACGTCCTGGTGCGTCATCTGACGGGTGATCCGCCGGACTTGGCGGAGCGCGCGACCGCTTACCTCGGGACGGAACGAGAGCTGTTGCTGACCGACCTCGTCGCGGCCGAAACGGTGTACGTGTTGGAGTCGTTCTACGAAACACCCCGCGACCAAGCCGGCGCAGCGGTGCGTTCACTTGTTGCGTTCGATTCGATCGTCTGCGTAGATCCGGCACTGCTCCTGCGGGCGGTTGAGGTGTATGAGACCGACCGAATCGACTTCGCGGAGGCATACCTCGTCGCCTGCGCCGAGACGACCGGGGTCGGCACGGTCGTCTCTTACGACCGGTCGATCGACCGAGTCAGCACGATCGAGCGGATCGAGCCGCCGCCGGTCTGATCGGAAGGATCAGCCTCCGGCCACGAAGGCGACGACGACGTAGCCGGCGTGGCGATCGAAGTTCTGGCGTCGATGGTCGTAGATCGTGGTCGTGCCCCTTCAGCACCTGCCCGCAGAACCGGGGCGTCGGCCCTATCCAAGCGACTGCCGGATGCGCCACGATCAGCGGGCGAGTCTCGGCGGGGCGTTGTGGTCGGCGGTATGGGGTGCGTCGAGCACCGGGGCGGCGTACGCTCTGAGACGTGTCAGTCGCTGAGAACCGGGACGAGTCCAGCCACCTCACGGTGGTCACTCCGAAGGAGGCGCTGCAACGCGCGCAGCCGCTCCCGAGCGATGACGACATGACAGTCGAGGGCCTCACCGACGCTGAGTGGGACGCCTTCGAGCACGCGCTCGCTGATCGGTGACGCTTTCGGCGTCCGTGGTGGTCGACACGATGGCGGTGTCCGCCCTCGTCAACGCGGGTCGTGATCCTGACGCAGCGGCGCGGTATCGGTCCGTCATCGACGGTCGATCGGTCGTGGTGTCCTTCGTCACCGTCACGGAGATGCGGTTTGGTGCGATCAAAGCGGGATGGGGCGAGATCCGACGTCGGAGTCTGGAGCGTGGCCTCGCTCGGCTCGTCGTAGTCCAGCCCGACGACGACCTCATGCGCACCTGTGTCGAACTCCGGGCCGCCTGCTTGGCCGCGGGGCATGCGCTTGGCCAGAAGGTCCACGAGGCGGATCGCTGGATCGCAGCGACCGCCATCGCCCTTGGGGTGGAACTGATTTCGGTTGACGGTCTCCACCGCGAGATCGGCACGCCGCTCCTTCTTGGCTTCCCAGAGAGGTGCAGATGAAGCAGAACCGTTCCGTCCCTGACGCAACCGTTATTCCTGTCCTCGTATACCCAGACGTCCGAGAAGCGGTCGGGTGGCTCACCGAGGCATTCGGCTTCAAGGAGCGGTTGCGGATCGGCGAGAACCACCGCTCGCAGCTTCGCTTCGGTAATGGTGCATTAATCGTCGCTGACGTTCGCGGTGAACGCCGTTCCCCCCGCGGTGGCGAGGTCACTCACTCCGTGATGGTCCGTGTGGAGGACGCCCGCGCCCACTGCGAGCGGGCCCGGGCCCGTGGAGCCATCATCCTGAAGGAGCCCACCGACTTCGAGT
>JALZAI010000445.1 GCA_030948475.1 Actinomycetota bacterium | reverse complement strand
CCAGGACTCGGCGAGGACCGCGCCGTCGACGTCGGTGTGCACGGTCCGGGTGCAGGTGTGGCCGGTCCGCCCGTCGATGCGCGTTGTGTCCGACACCGAGGTTTCGGCCTTGGCCAGCCGGGCGGCGACGATCTTCTCGGCATTCACCGGCGCCACGATCCGGTCGTGATCGCCGTGGAAGACGATCAACGGCAGTTGGCCGGCCGGGGCCGGTGAGCCGCCCGTTCGCATGGCGGCGAACGCCGACGCGACGTCGTGTGCCGCGCCGTAGGCGATCCCGGAATGCACCCCGACCCCGGCGTAGAGCGCCGGGTGGGTCGCGGCCATCACCGCCGCCATCGCACCGCCGGCGGACAGCCCAGCGACGTACACCCGGGCGGGGTTGACCGCATGGTCGGCCATGATCTGGCGGGTGATGCCGGCGATGATCGCCGGCTCGCCGGCGCCGGCCTGCTGGTCGGCGGGGGAGAACCAGTTCCAGTAGCCGCCGTTGTTGGCCGCGGCGGACTGTTGCGGGTATGCGACGAGGAACGTGTGTTGCTCGGCGAGCTCGTTCATCCGGGTGCCGGCGGCGAAGTCGGTGGCGTCCTGCTTGCCGCCGTGCAGCATGACGAGCAAGGGCACCGGGGCACCGGTGTAGCCGGTGGGGATGTAGAGATCGTAGCTCCGGGTCCCGGCCGGCTCGGTGTGGTGCAGGTGACGGGTCTCGCCGCCGGGTGCTGCGGTCTTCGCGTCCCGCGGCTTGTCGAGCCGAATGTGGTGGCCGCCCGGCCCGGCGAGCGGTGCTGTACCGAGCGTGCGTTGCAGGTGCGCGAACGCCTCCGTCGGCTGCCCTGCGCGGGTGAGCCTCAGCGCTTCGGACATGCCGGCGATGCGATGGTGGTCCATGAGAAGCCCCTTCGGGGATGTGACGTCAACGCCGACCGATCGGCCGGCGCCGCGCTCAGGTGGTGGTGCGGGGGGCGAGGGCAGCCTTGACCGCCCGCGGCGCCCGGAAGGCGCCGAGGACCTCCACCGAGGCGATCGTCGCCAGTGCGAGCTCGGGGCTGACATCGTCGGCAACGGTCGCCAGCCCGAGAACGCGCAGCTCGACCGTCTGCCCCGCGTTGCGGAGTTCCTCCAGGTCACGGCGGCTGAGGTGGTGCGTGCCGAGCGTCAACGTCCGGCGCGCCACCGTGTCGTTCACCGCGGCTGCCCGGCTCTCGAGCTGGCGCCGGATCGCCGTGCGGATGAAGTCCGTGCGGTTGGCGTAGAAGCCCTCGTCGACGAGCAAGTCGATCTGGCCGAGGTCGACCAGCCCGACATTGATGGTGATCTTCTCACTCTTGTCCACCTCAGCCATGGGCCATCCCTTCGCCAGCCATTGAACATCCTATCACCATCCCACTGGATGGCGTCACTGGGACGCGAGACCTTGCCGGTACGGGTGTCGACCGCGCGGTGGTCTGGATCGTTATTCTGGCGGCGGAGATGGCTAGGGTTGGTCGGCACAGCACGCCGTCGCCGCGGACGTGACGGCGGGAGCCGCCGGCTTGGGGGCGGGCGCCGCGACGCTAGCGATTGCGTCCGGCCCGGCGGCCTTGGTAGCCGTAGGCGCGGGAGCGGTTTGCAGTCGGGGTTGGTTCGTTGGTGTATCAGGGCTTCCACGAGCACTGGAGTGAGGACGTCCACGATCACGGCGTGGTCGGAGGGACTGAGACAGGGGTTGGGACACATGTTCCAGCACACCGGTAAGGAGTTCGCCGACATCGGCAAGGGCATCGGCGGCGCTGCCACCAGCGCCTTGCGTCACTCCAGGAGCCGTGACCATTCTCTTGATCGGGCCGATGGGTCTTCTCGCGGCATTGGCTCCAGACGAGCCATGGTGGCAGCCGGTGATTTTCGCGCTCATCGTCGAGTAGTCCAGCTCTCAGGCGGCTACAGCCTCGCCACTGCGGCAATGGTGTGGCTGGACTTTTATCCCGGACCGGACTTCGCCGTCCGGCACCCCAAACAGGCACGCTTGTGCAAACGGCACCCGACCGGGCAGGCCTACCGTTGCCGGCTCGGCTCGATCCCCAAAATCATCCCAGCGCTCGACGAAGCGTTCCAATCAGTGCGGCCGGAACAGTACCGCGGCGTGCGGGAACAGCCCTGGTCCCAGACACCCAAGTTCCGCTACCGCGTTCGCTGACATCAC
>JALZAI010000443.1 GCA_030948475.1 Actinomycetota bacterium | reverse complement strand
GAGCTGCGTCGGGAAGCGGACCTGCTCGCGCACGGGCTGGCCGAGATCGAGGGCGCAGTTCCGCGGCCGGGCGAGGACACCGAACTGGCCGCGGTCTCCGGACGGCTCGCCCACGCTGATGCGTTGCGCCTGGCCGCACGCGCCGGCCACGACGCTCTGCTCGGCGATGCTGACGACCCGACCGGGGAGTCTGCCGACGTCCTCGGCCTGATCGGCATCGCCCGCCGCGCGATGCAGCAGCAGCGCGGCGCCGACCCTGAACTGGATGCCCTTGGCGGGCGCCTGGAAGATCTCGCCGCGCTCGCTGGCGACCTCGGCGCTGAATGCGGCGCGTACGCCGACGACCTCGACGCCGACCCTGCGCGCTTGGAGCAGATCGAGGCCCGCCGCGCCGTGCTCGCCGGCCTCGTCCGCAAGTACGCCGACGGTCCCGACCAGAGCCTCGCGGCCGTGCTGTCCTGGGCCGAGCAGGCGCAGGACCGCCTCGCCGAGATCGACGTCTCGGACGAGGCGATCTCCGCGCTCCACGCCCGCCGGGAGGCGGCCCACGCCGAGGTGACGCGCCTGGCAAGCGTCCTGTCCGATCGACGGGCCAAGGCCGCCGGACGGCTCGCGGCTGCGGTGAGCGAGGAGTTCGCCGGACTGGCCATGTCCGCGTCGCGGCTCACCGTCCGCGTCCAGGCCACCGAGCTGGGTCCGAGCGGCGCAGACGAGGTGCAGTTCCTGTTACAGCCGCACCTGGACGCACCGGCGCTCCCGATCGCGCGCGGCGCCTCCGGCGGGGAGCTGTCGCGGGTCATGCTGGCCCTCGAGGTCTGCTTCGCCGGCACGGACCCGGTCCCCACGATGGTCTTCGACGAGGTCGACGCCGGCGTCGGTGGTCGGGCGGCGGTCGAGGTCGGACGGCGGCTGGCCCGGCTGAGCCGCGGATACCAGGTCATCGTGGTCACCCACCTGGCGCAGGTGGCCGCGTACGCCGACCGGCACATCGTCGTCGACAAGCACACCGGGCACGGGGTGACCACCAGCGACGTCCGCACCGTCACCGACGAGCAGCGGGTCACCGAACTGGCCCGAATGCTCGCCGGAAGCGACTCCGCGACTGCCCTCGAGCATGCTGCCGAATTGATGCGGACGGCCGTCGCCGAACGGGCCGAGAGCCGGTGCGAAACCGCCGGGAAAAGGCGGCGCTGACCGCGTGGCGAACGGCGGGACTGGCTCACTCGGATGGCACCATGGGCTCTCATGAGACTCGCCACGCTGCGCCGCCGAACCGAGGCGTTGCCGGGCATCAGCGGCGTCGCACGGGCTGATCGCCGCGCCACCCGACTGGCCGGTCGGCTCAACCCAGGCGACATCGCGATCATCGATCACGTCGATCTGGATCGGGTCACCGCCGAAGCGCTCGTCGCGGCCGGTCCCGCGCTGATCATTAACGCGCAGCCCAGCATTTCTGGGCGTTTCCCGAACCTCGGTCCGGAACTGATCGTGGGGCGCGGGGTGGCCCTGCTCGACGACGTCGGCACCGAGATCTTCGCAATGATCAAGGAGGGCACCAAGATCCGGGTTGACGGCGACACCGTGTACCTCGGCGAAACCGGCGTCGCGCGCGGCACGCCACAGGACGTCGACTCGGTGGCCGAGCTCATGATCGAGGCCAAGGCAGGTCTGTCAGCGCAGCTCGAGGCATTCGCGGTCAACACCTCGGTGTACCTGAGCCGAGACCGTGAACTGCTGCTCGACGGCCTCGGCATCCCTGGCGTCAGCACCGGGTTCGCCGGCAAGCACGTCCTGGTCGTCGTGCGCGGTTACGACTACCGGAAGGACCTCAAGTCGCTCAAGCATTACGTGCGCGAGTACAAGCCGGTCTTGGTCGGCGTCGACGGGGGGGCCGACGCACTGCTCGAGGCCGGTTACACCCCGCACCTGATCATTGGTGACATGGATGCGGTGTCCGACGCCGCCCTGAACAGCGGCGCCGAGATCGTCGTGCACGCCTATTCCGACGGGCGGGCGCCCGGCCTGGCGCGGGTGCAGGATCTTGGGATCGAGTCGAGCGTGTTCCCCAGCTCAGGCACCAGCGAGGACGCCGCCCTGCTGCTGGCCGACGACAAGGAGGCCGCGCTCATCGTCGCCGTGGGTACTCACGCGACGCTCACCGAGTTCCTCGACAAGGGCCGCGCCGGGATGGCGTCGACATTCCTGACTCGGCTGCGGATCGGCGGAAAACTCGTCGATGCCGCCGGAGTCAGTCGCATTTACCGCAACCGCATCTCCGCCGCCGCGATCCTGCTCGTGGTGCTGGCGGCCCTGATCGCGGTCGTCGCGGCGCTTTCCGCGTCCGAGAGCGGTCGCCTGTACCTGACCGACATCGGGCACAGCATCGACCACGCGTTCCAGCGGGTCCGGGACCTGTTCTCGTGATCTCGTTCCGATACCACATCGTCTCGCTCATCGCGGTCTTCCTCGCCCTCGCGGTGGGCATCGTCGTGGGGACGACGGCGCTGAACGGTCCGGTCACCCATGACCTGCGCAACCAGGTCAACGACCTCAAGAACCATCGCGCCCAGCTGGTGGGCAAGGTGAGGAACCTGCAAGGACAGGTCGACACTGCCGGGCAGTTCGCGTCCACATTCGGATCCCGGCTGGTGTCCGGCGCGCTGAAGGGCCAGAAGGCTCTCGTCGTGGCACTGCCCGGCGCGAGTACCGGCGAGCAGGACGGCATCGCCGGCCAGCTCAGCGCGGCCGGTGCGACGATCAGTGGACGCCTGGCCCTGGCCGCCGGCTTCATCGATCCGTCCCAGGGCAGCAGCGTCACCACGCTCGCAACCGGACCGGCCCACCCGCTCGGCCTGAGGCTCCCGCAGACGAACGACCCCGGCCAGCTCGGTGGCGCCCTGCTCGCATATGTCCTGCTCGGCAAGGGCCAAGCGACCGACCTCAAGACCGTGCTCAGCGGCTACTTCTCGCTGCACATGATCACGTCCGACCCGAGGGGTATCGAGGCGTCCAAGACGGTCGTCGTCATCGGCGCCGGCTCGCAGCCGAAGAACTCCTACGCCGGCCAGAGCGAACTCGACCTGGTCGCTGCGCTAGCCAAGGCCGGCGGCCACGTCGTCGTCGCCGGCGACTACGGGTCGGCGCAGGGCAACGGCGTCGTGGCGCTCGTCCGCTCCACCCCCACGAGGTCGACGGTGTCGACCGTCGACAACGCCGACTCCGGATTCGGCCAGGTCTCCACCGCCCTTGCTTTGGCCGCCGCTGGAAACGCTGTCGGCCACTACGGCACGGCTAAGGGTGCCGAGGCGCTTTTCCCGACCCCAGCGAGGTAGCTCGGATGGGTTTCGCGAATCCGCCGCACAGCGTCGTCGCGCTCGCCGCCTTCGTGCGGCAACGCCTGTCCGAGCTGAGCGGCACGATCTGGGGACGCGGCGAGGCGAGCGACTCCACCGACCAGCTCGGCACGGTGGTCGTCGGGGCGGCCGGGCCGTTCGCGCCGAACTCCTACGCCCGGGCCCGGCTGCTGCGGCAGCTGCACGCAAGCGGCCTGCTGAGTGAGCCCGAGGCCGAGCGGTCGATCGAAGCTCTTCCGATCGCGCGGTAGGTGTACCTGCGCGTCGGCGCGGGACGGCCGCGCCAGGTGTTAGCG
>JALZAI010000439.1 GCA_030948475.1 Actinomycetota bacterium | reverse complement strand
GATGACGCCATGAGTGCGTGCCTGAATAAGCACGTTACCCAGCGCCGTGGCTTCGATGGGCCGGCGATGACGGGCAGGCGTCGGTGATCCGGTCGGGCATGTCCCCGGGTGAGAGCAACACCGGGTCGTTCGGGTCGAACCGCGCGCCGCCGGCCGGCAACGCGGCCGCGAGCAATTAGTGCTACGAAAGCTATGGCGCCGTTTCGGTTGTTTCGGATATGCTGCATGGCGGAGGTGCACCCGATGTCGATTCCTGCCCGTGCCAAGTCTGGCGTCGCCATCGCCGGCCGGATGACGGTCCCGGCGCGGGCCACGCCTGCGATCCGCAGGTTGAACCGGGTCGTTGGCGACGCCAGTGTGGACGCCGTGGAGCTCCAGATCGGCAACTCACGCGTCCGCGTCCCAGCCGAGATCGTCGACATGCTCCGGTTGGTAACGAACGCGGCGATCGCTGGCGATGCCGTCACGGTGTCGGTTGTCAGTGCTGGTGACAAGAACGACGAGTTGACCAGTCAACAAGCGGCGGACGTGTTGAACGTGAGCCGGCCGCACGTGGTCAAGCTGGCGCGCGAGGGTGTGCTGCCGCATCGCATGGTCGGCAACAGGCACCGGTTCTTGGCGTCGGATGTGCAGGCCTGCCGGCAGCGCGAGGCATCGCGACGGGCGGAGGTTCTTGCCGGTCTAGCCCCAGAGGGCGGCTACTCCTTCGAGGATTTCTGACCGGGTGCCGCCGTCGAGTTTTGCGCGGCCGGTTGCTGTCCTCGACGCGTCGGTGCTGGTGCCTGCTGGTCTTCGCGATTTGCTGCTCAGCTGCGCCGATGCCGAGGTGTTCCGGCCGGTGTGGCAAAGCGAGCTCGAGGCAGAGATCGTCCGGAATGCAACTCGTCTTCGGGTGCGGCGCGGTGACTCGACGGACGAGGCCGAGGCCTACGCGCAACGCACGTTGGCGGCAATGAATGCGGCGTTCCCGGGCGCGCGGCTTCGCAACGGCGCATGGCGGGGCCCAAGTGGCGGAGATGACCAACCATCCGAACGATCGCCACGCGCTGGCCGCGGCGGTCGCCGCCCGTGCGAGTCACGTGGTGAGCGCGAATCTGAGGGACTTCCCGGTCGCAAGTCGCCCAGTCGGGGTGTTGGTGCAGGGTCCGGACCGGTTCCTGCTCGACCGGCTCCGCGACGATCCTGTCGGCGTGCACAGCACAGTGGAGATGATGGCCAACCGGCATGCCCGTCCGGTTCACACGCCACGTGAACTGGCGACCTTGATGGCCAGCGGCCGTCTCGTGCCCAGGTTCGGCGCGCGGCGCTGCTCGAGACGATGTAGCGAAGTCGCTGCTATCGCGTCGTGCGGGTTCGGGTGCGTCGTAGTGCCTCGAGGGCGGTGTCGTCGTGGTCGAGCAGGGTGTGCAGGTATTTCTCGGTGGTGCGCTGCGTCGCGCTACCTCACTGCGTTGTGGATCCCAGGTGCCTATGCGGCGTTTCCAGACGGGCCGGCTGATCTGCGGGTGCGACGGATCGAGGTCGAGCGGCGGCTGCACAACCTGATGATCGTCCGCAACCGGGCCGCGCACCACGAACCCGATCCATCGCCGTGATCTCGCCCGCGACTTTCGCGACGCCGTCACTCTCGCGGGCTGGGTGCATCCGCAGGGCGCAGTGTGGCTGCGCGCGCGGTCGGACCTGCTGCGGGTAGCCGTCGAGGGACAAACCTTGTAGCGCCTACCTTGCCGTCCGCGTCCGCGTTCGGCGGAGCGCGTCGAGCGCGGTGTCGTCGGCGTCGGGCAAGGTGTGCAGGTATTTCTCGGTGGTGCGCAGGCTGCCATGTCCGAGGCGTTCTTTGACGACTTGGATGTCGGCGCCGCCGGCGAGGAGCCAGGAGGCGTGGGCGTGGCGTAGGTCGTGCACGCGGACGTTGAAGTCGAGTCCGGCGGTGGTGACGGCAGGTTTCCAGATGTGTTGGGCGAACCAGCGGCGCGGGATGTGTCCATCGGTGTTGATCTTTCGGCCGAGTCCGCCGTTGCGCGGGTCGTCTTTGCCTTCGGCTCGACGCTGGGCCCGGTAGCGGGCGCACGCGGTGCGGCAGTGTTCGCACCGGCAGCGACCGAGGTTGTAGGCGGTGACGGTGCCGTGCGGGTAGGTGCGGCCGTCCTTGTTCGGCTCGGTCCAGCCCAGGTCCGCGAGGTCCGGCGGGGGAGCGTCGCTGGTTTTCGTGGCGTCGGGCTCGGGTTCGGGAGTGGGCATGGCGAAGAGCAGGTGATCGCCGGAAGCAAACGCATCCTCACCCCGGCCGACGCGGTGCTGATCACCATCGTCTACCAGCGGCAGGTGTGCTCCCAGAAGGTGTTGGCCG
>JALZAI010000436.1 GCA_030948475.1 Actinomycetota bacterium | reverse complement strand
CATGACGCCGTTCTGAGTCGGACGGGTCATGATCGCGATGCTGTACCTGTCGAGTTGGCGCGGCAACCAGCCGTGGGCCGTGAGCTGCGCCACGACGCTCTCGCCCAGGACCGCGAGAGCTTGATCAATTTGTTCGGGATGGCCGCGCATTACGGGATCCTGCCTCGGCTCGTTGCCCTCGCGGTCGCTCGCTCATCGCGCGCCGAGGAAGGCGAGGACCCGCTGGGTCAGCAGGGCGGCGGCGTCGGCGTCGTAGGACGGGAGCGAGCTGTCGGCGAAGTAGTGCTGGTCGCCTGGGTAGAGGAACAGTTCCGCGTCCTCGGCCTCGTCGACGAGCGCCCGGGCGGCGTCGACGTCGCCCTCGCCGACGAAGATCGGGTCCGCGTCCATGCCGTGGATCTGGACCGGCACCCCGGCGGGCCACGGCCCGAAGAACGAGGTGGGCACGCAGGAGTAGAACAACAGCGCGCCCCGGGCACCCGGGCGCGTCTGAGCCAGCTTCTGCGCGGGGACGACGCCGAACGAGAACCCGGCGAACACCAGCTCGGCCGGCAGCTCGTCGGCCGCCCGTACACCCCGGGCCACGGCGTCCTCGAAGCTACTCTGCTCGACGAAGGCCATCCCCTCGTCAATGCTGTCGAAGGTGCGCCCGCCGAAAAGATCCGGCGTATGCACGGTGTGCCCCGCGTCGCGCAATTGATCAGCGAACGCGAGGAACCCCGTGGTCTGTCCCTGCGCGTGGTGGAACAACAACACCTCAGCCATGGGTGACTCCGATCTGTCGCATGGTTGTATTCGGGCCTTGCAGGAATGATCCAACAACCGAATAGTGGACGTCGTGCCGGTCAGCGCGGAGCCGGAAGAACCAACTGTTCGGCCGCGTCGCGTAGGCGGCGGAACTATTTACCTGACATAATTATGGTATTTATCGGCGCACTAAATGCACTTCCAGATGCACCGTGTATAGGTGTACCGTGTACAGCATGACGAAGCGTCTAAGCCTGATCCTCGGAGAGACTGACGAGTCGGTGCTGGAGCCGTTCATTCGGTCCGGTACCGGCCAGCACCGGGTGCTGCAGCGCTGGGCCGCCGAGCATGGCGTGGGCACTGTGAACTCCGAGGCGGCGGCGATTCGGGCGCTGCTGCAGGCCGGCGCCGATGCGCTGCGTGACGAGGTGCTCGACGACGGTTACGCCGAGCTTGCGCAGGTCTATGAAGGGACAGAGGAAGGCGACGAGCGACGTGTAGCTCGCGACCGCTACGTTGCCCGCACCGAAGCTACTGCGTGAGCGTGACACCTCTGCGTGGTCAAGTGTTCAGAGTGGACCTTGGTCACGGGCCGAAGCCGTGGCTGATCGTGAGCAATAACGCCCGCAACCGCAACCTCGAGACTGTGGTCGCAGTGCGGGTCACTACCACAAGCAAGCACGCGAACGTGCCCACAGTCGTGCCTCTGTCCTCGGCAGACCCGCTCGTTGGTTACGTCGTGGTTGATGACCTCATCCAGCTCTATCGCGACGAACTCACGGTGGCGCTTGGGGCGTTGTCGGCCCCGACGATACGTGCCGTTAGCGCCGCGATTCGCATCGCCTTGCCGTGAGACTGGCGACGGCACCCCGATGCTCTGACCCGTGCGTCGCGAGTCAGCCGCGACACCCGATGCGGTGCGGTTACCTCAAGACGATCTGAGTTCCGGGAGGATCCTGTACGCCAGCGGTGAGCGGGTGCGCGTCCAGCTGGACGGTGTACCCGACTTGGCAACAGTGCGCGCCGCTGTCCCGTCCCCAGACACATCCGGCTGGACGCTCTTCCTCCTCGACGACGACGGCGGCATCCACGAAGTCGAGTTGACCGCGGAGGACACCCACACAGTCACCAAGATCCAGACGGACGGCGGCGCAGACTCCGCACGCGTCCTCGCTGGCATGTGGACCCGCTGGATGAGCGCCGCGGCTACCAACGCCGAGTCCAGCGCAATCGCCTCCACTCCTCGGCTTTGGTACAGCGGGCGATCATCGTCGGTCCTGCGAACCTCACCTCAAAATGGGTCGCAGACTTCCGTCGCTTCCTCGGCGGCGGCCTGCGCCATCTCACCGCAAACACGGTCCGCGGAGGCCATCAGCAGCCACGACCTCTGGGTCGTGTCACTGGAGCTCGCCGCAGTCAACCCCGCGGTCCAAGAAGCAATCCGACCCGACCGAGCGGGCTGGGACCTCGCGATCTTCGACGAGGCCCATCGACTCACTCCGGCCGCCATAATTGCTCTTTGGATTGACATAATACTGCTTATCGGCAAACGTCTCCCTGTCCAAGGCGCGAAGACACAGTTCGTTGTCTGAGGTCGTCGTTACGGTTTCTTCATGCCGGCTCCACCCCAAGATCCGCGACCAAGCCGGCATAGATCAGCGGTATTGGCGTTGTGCGCGGTGCAGTTCGTCGATGTCCTGGGCGTGACTGTGGTGGTGTCGACGTTGCCGAAGATGCTGTCCGATCTACGGGCCGATGCCACTGCGGGCAGCTTGGTCGCTACGGCGTACGCGATGTTCTTCGGCGGCTTGCTCTTGATGGGCGCTCGGTTCGGTGACCGCTACGGTCACCGACAGGTCCTTCTCGCTGGCTTGGGTGTCTTCGCCGTGGGTGCAGTGGCCGGAGCGGCGGCGACATCGCTGACCGTGCTGGTCATTGCCAGGTGTGTCCAGGGTGCAGCCGCGGCGCTGTCGGTGCCGGCGGCGTTGACGCTGCTCGTAGCGGTGACGCCGGACGGT
>JALZAI010000434.1 GCA_030948475.1 Actinomycetota bacterium | reverse complement strand
CCACCCCCGCCGCCCAGCGGCACACCGCCGCCCACGACGTCCTCGGTTACCCCGCCACCTGCCCCGGCGTGCACCTTCCGACAGCTCGCGATCACGGCGCTGCGAGGCGGCGCCGCGCTCGGAACCGAGATCGCCGCCCTGGTGTTTCGCAATCGCTCGGCGAACACCTGCCGCCTGAGCGGCTACCCCGGGGCGCAGCTGCTGCGGGGGGGCGCCCCCGTCGGCAAACCGGCCAGCCACCGCCCGCAGCGGCCGCATCCGGTCATCCTCCGGCCCGGCAAGCGAGCGCAGTCGCGGCTCACGGTGCGCACGAGCTGCAACGCCCCGGTCGCCGACGCCGTGCGGATCACCCCGCCCGGTTCGACGGGCCACGCCGACCGGCCGGTGCGGCTGCGCGCCTGCGCGTCCTCGGTGACGCCCGTCGCCGCAGGCTGAGTGCCGAGCAGGCAGGATGGGTGCACGTGAGCAACTTCTGGCCGTCGGACGCGGCCAGAAGTAGCGAAATCGGTGGACGAGCCGGGCAGCCGCTGCTGGTCGTGGCGCTCGTGCTCACCGGTCTGTCGATGCGAACCGCCGTCACCAGCATCGGCGCGGTGCTCGCGGACCTCGAGCACGGCGTGCACGCGTCCAGCAGCGCCGCCGGTGTGATCACCACGCTGCCGGTGGTCTGCTTCGCCGCCCTCGGTGCCCTCACCCCGCGCCTGTCCGCCCGCTTCGGCGCGCACCGGCTGCTCGTCGCGTCGCTCGTCGCGATGGTCGCGGGCATTGCGTTGCGCGCGAGCGTCGCCTCGCTCTGGCCGTTCCTGCTGCTCAGCATCCTCGCGCTCAGCGGCGGCGCGGTCGCCAATGTAGTGCTCCCGACGGTCGTCAAGCGGCACTTCCCGGATCGGATCGGACGGATGACCGCCGTCTACACGACAGCACTGGCGATCGGCGCGACGGCGGCCGCCGGGCTGACCGTGCCGATCGGCTCACTCGGTGACGGCTGGCGATTCGGTCTCGGCTCGTGGGCGCTGTTCGCCGCCGTCGCAGTGCTGCCGTGGCTCACCACGCTGCGCGGCGACCGTCCCGAGCTGACCGCACGTCCATCGGTGCGCGCCAGCGCGTTGCTGCGCAGCCGAACCGCCTGGGCGCTGACGGTGTTCTTCGCGTTCCAGTCCTTCCAGGCCTACGTGACCTTCGGCTGGTACGCGGTGTTCCTGCACGACCACGGGCTCTCCAAGGCGGCCGCCGGCTGGCTGGTCGCGCTACTCTCCGCGCTGTCGATCCCGGTCTCGATGATCGCGCCCACCGTCCCCGCACGGCATCACCGCGCTGTGATCGTGGGGATGGGTTGCTGTTACGCGCTGGCCTTCGCCGGTTTCGGCCTCGCACCCAACGGCGGCGCGGCGCTCTGGATGGTGCTGGCGGGTATCGGCTCCGGCATGTTCCCGATAGCGCTCACGATGATCGGACTGCGCTCGCGGACGCCGGAAACGACGAATGTCCTGTCGGCGTTCGTCCAGGCGATCGGCTACATCGTCGCCGGGAGCGGGCCGCTGCTGTTCGGTGTCCTGCACGGGGCAACCGGCAACTGGGCGCTACCGCTGGCCACACTGTGGGTGGCACTGGCGATCGCGGTCTCTGCCGGCTGGTTCGCGTGCGCACCGCGGTACGTCGACGACGAGATTGCGCGGAGGACGGTGCCGACGAGGGTGAAGCATCCGTAGCCCACCGCGCGGCGTCCGTCCAGCCGCCGATCGTGCGGTTATCGTCGCGGCCATGGACGGCCGGCCCCGCACCTGCATCGGACTCGCCGCGCTCATCGGCGTCTTTATCACGCTGTCCGCGTGCTCGTCCGGCAAGCCAGGCGGAACCGTGATCGTGACCGTCCATCCCTCGCCGTTGTCGAGGTCACCGGCACCGAAGTCGAGCGCGTCGTCGCGCGTGGCGCCGCCGGTCTCGATGAAGAAGCTGCCCGGGACGTGCAGCGACCTGCTACCGGCCGCGATCGTCGACAACACGGTCAATACCACGCTGCACGGGAAGACCAGCTTCGTCGTGGGAACCCCGGACCGGTCGATCGCCCGCGTGGGCTACCTCAACTGCCGCTTCGGCGTCACCACCGCACCCGTGCCCGCGGTCGAGATCGGGGTAAGCCTGTACAAGAACGCCGCACGCGCCGCCGCGCGGATCAATGCCACCGTCACCGACTTCGGCAACCACGGCGCGTCCGCGAAGAAAGTCAGGGTCGGCGCGGTGCCTGCCACCATCCTGACCGGCGGCAACGGCACCGGCTACGACGTGCCGACCCTGGTCCTCTCATTCGGGCAGCGGACGGTGGCGGTGAGCGTCAGCAGTCGAATGCCCGCGGCGAATCGGACCAAGAACCTCACGGCTCTGGCCGCGCTCGCCCTCAAGCGCACCGCCCCCTGACGGAGCCTGGTTGCATCAGTAGCACGACCTCAACCGGCACAGATCACGGCGAGCGACCTGCTGGTGGCCCAGCCCAGTGCTGCACCACCCAGCACGTCCAGCGGAAGGTGCGCGCCGACGTACACCCGTGCCGTCCCAATGACCGGCGCGAGCACGACCGGCAGCGGCCATCCGGCGGCGCCGAGCGATCGGTACGCCTCACAGGCCAGCGCCATCGACACCGCCGCATGCCCGGAGATGAAACCGCCGCCGCTGGCGGGCCGGCCGCGAACGTGGACACCGGTCATCACGCCCGGCGGGCGGCCACGCCGAACCACCCGTTTCACGCCCTTTGCAAGCAGGTACGCGGACAGTCCCGAGCCAGCCAGCCTGCCCGCGAGCTCCCTATGTCCGGACAGCGCCGCGCCAGCGGCCGTGACCAGTGGCGCCGCCAGCGAGCCGGCCTGCATGATCGCCCACAGCGGCGCATGAAGTCCATCCGGCAGCCGGTTCAGCCGACGGGTGCCGGCATGCTCCCAAAGGTTCACCCGACGGCTGCGTGTGGCGACGACGGTTCCCGCGAACGGCGCCCAGATAACGGCGACCCGTGTGCCTCGCGACGCGGCCGTCACGGAGACTCGTTCACAGGCTGTGCCGGCGTCGGTTCAACGGAATCTTCTCGTCCGCGAACCCCTGCACCACAGCTGACCAGCCTAGTGCCAACCCGGCACGACTCCTGGACGATCTCGCTAGTCTCTCCCGAGTTTCCGAGCAGCGTCTGCATGACGCCGAGATGGACGAGCGTGAGCACAATGTCCCTCCAGTCCTGTGCCTCCCGGTGCCGGCTGAGGCTGTCGTAGGTGTCGCTCTGAATTCGGGATTCGCTGCCGTCGCCGCTTCCGAACGCAGCAACATTCCCGCGCTGATTGACTCATTCCGTGGCGGCAGCGACATGATGGGAACCCCCAGTATTGCTTCTCCGACGACTCCGAGCGGTTCTCTGCTCGTGGCCAGAACGCGCACCCCGGGTCACAGTGCAGCACGGTTTCGGCGAGGAGGGCGCTGGCGTCGAGCAGGTGCTCGCAGGTGTCGAGCAGCAGCAGCACGCGCTTGGCTGAGAGCACTTCGGACAGCGTCACGACGGCCCAGTCGGTCGACCGGTCGGACAGGCCCAATGTGCATGCGACCTCGCGCGCCAAGGGCGCAGCGTCGTGCAATTGCGCAAGTTCGACGACCCACGCGCCGCACTCGTGGGAGACCGATGGTCGATTCAGCTGGCTGAGCCCAGCGCGGCGTCGTCGGATGGCGGGGTGGCCGCGACCTCGACTCTGTCGCGTCCTGCACGTTTGGCGCTGAAGAGCGCACCGTCGGCTGCGTCGAGCAGTGCTCGAAGGTCGCCGCCGTGGCGTGGATAACAGGCAACCCCGGTCGAGATCGTTACGCCGAGCGCGGACATGGGTTGGGTCTGCTGCTTTCTCGGCATCTCGAGTTCCTTGATGCGCACCCGAAGCCGCTCGGCAGCGTCTCGTGCTGCGATTTCGCCGGTGTTGGGGAGCAACGCAACGAACTCCTCGCCGCCGAAGCGGCCGATGATGTCGTAGTCGCGCAACTCGTCGGTGATCGCATTCGCCACGAGCCGCAGGGCCTCGTCCCCGGCTAGGTGGCCCATGGCGTCGTTGATCTGCTTGAAGTGATCGAGGTCGACGATGAGCAGCGCCGCCTGCTCGCGCTGCCTGCCAGCTCGGTTCAGCTCGGTGTTGCCGATATGGGTCCAGGTGCTGAGGTTCAGCAGGCCCGTCTTGGCATCGATCGTGGCCGCGCGAGCCAGCTCCTTGACCATCGCCCCGCGCTGCAGGACGACGACAGGAGCGAGCATCAGCACAAGCAGGAGCGGGTCTCGCAGCGCCAGAACCGCGGTAGCCGCGCCGAGGCACAGCGTGGTGAGTTCGAGCACATTCGCGTCCGGTGTTCCGACCAGCGCACGCCGACCAGCCCCCGGACTGGCAAGCACCACCGCGGCAGCGATAAATGCCATGTTGATCAACCGGTAGGTGAGGAGGGCGACGGCTATCGCGATCGCGTAGGCGACACTCGCGGCGGCCGTCGGCAGAGCGTGCTGCGTCGCGTGGGCAATGGCCCCGGACACGAGGCAGCAGAGCACGATCACCGCACAGGTGTAGACGTGGCGATAGACCTGATTGCGGGTTCGGCGCTGATAGCGAATCCACATGTGGTAGCGCAGCAGCACCACCAGGAGGGCGACCAACCCGACCGGCAAGATCAACGCAGCGGCAAACGTCCATACCGAAGACATGTCGAAGTAGGACAGATTCGCCACGCGCAGCCGGAGATCGGCCACCCGCCGCGAGGTTTCCTCGAAGACGATGCCGACCGCCAGCAGTACGGCGAAACGCACTAGAGCGGACGTCGAGATCCGACTCGAGGCCGCGTCGGCGACCGCGCCGGCGACCGCGATCTCGACACCCAGCACAAATACGATCAATGCCGTCCGGGTGTCCCAGAGTGCCCACCGCGCCGGCGCCCACCCTGCGCGAGATCGCATCAGTGCCGACTCCATCCGCGTGCCCAACCCTCGTGCCCGGTCCGGGACATGGCCAGGTAGTGCCTTAACGGTCTATACCGACCCAGCATCTCGGCCGAGCAGACCCTGAACGCGTCCGACCGGCGTGTCGGTACCGGTCCCATCGGCAGAATCTTCTTCACCGTTAGCAAACATAGCGCCTGTCAAGCTTGCCCCAGTGTTGGATTGCCGTTAGCTCGGTGCCGATCTCTTAGGCACCGGGCGGCGCTCTGCCGCCACGAGAAAGGATCACATGTCGAACCAGGGCTGGTAAACACCCGAGATCCACGGTACTGAACGCCACGTCCACAGGAAGGGGCACCACATGTCGAACCAGGGCTGGTAGGCAAGACTTGTCTGAATGAGCGCCGCGGGTCGGGGCCGAGGGTCTCGCGACACCAAGCGCCGAAGAGGGGAGCGGGCGGCTCGCCTAGCGGGCTGCCTTCTCGCTCTGGCGGCACCCCACCACCGCGGCGCACACCGCGCCGCACGCGCCGGCGACCGCGATCGCGTGCGCTGATCCGATCGACTCGCCCAGAATGCCGCCACCCAACAATGCGAGTCCCTGTGCGACCAGCAGGCCGGAGGACGCGATCGCGACGGCCTGGCCGCGGATCGAGTCGGGCACCGATCGCGTGAATGTCGCCGTGACGTGGATGAGATAGGCGCCTAGTAGGCCGGAGCCGAACAGCAGCGCCACCGCAGCCGACGCACCCGGGTTGAGTGCGAACCCGGTGAGGGCGACCCCCGATCCGATCGCGGACGGCACGACGAGCCGTGCGCGCAGGCTCGGCGTGAGGAAGCGTCCGACGATTACGGCACCGACTGCGGTTCCGGCCGGGCTCGCGGCCATGAGCACACCGGCAAGCAACGCGCCACCGTTCAATTGGTGCGCCAACGGGACTGCAACACCCTCGACGACGACGTAGAAGCCGATCAGCCATGCCAGCAACAGCCAGGCGCGCAGCCGCGGCGTGCCGGACAGCAGGCGAAGGGTGCTCCTCAGACCGCGCGGATGGGGTTCGAGATGCTGGGTACGGCCCACCGGTCGGTACGGCGCCAGCCGTAACCGCAAGACCGCTGCAGATACGACGAATGTCACGGCGTCGATGACCAGTGCGGGACGGGTGCCGACGGCAGCCACGACTGCGCCGCCCCCGGCGAAGCCGAGCAGTTGCGCGGCTTGGCCAGACAGATTGCGCAACGCCTGGCCGGTGACGTACTGCTCGCCTTCCAGGATTGCGGGCATGACCGCTCCCTGGGCGGCGGTGAACGGCGTCCCGACAAGGACCGCGATCACCACGATCGCTGCCAGCACGGCCAGCGGGATACCCGGCACGGCCATGAGGCCAAGCAGCACGGCACGCAGCACGTCGACGGTCACCATCACCGTGCGGCGGGGGTACCGGTCGGCGATTCCCGACAACAGCGCCCCACCGAGGAGGGCAGGGACGAACGTCAGCGCGTAGGTGCCGGCGGTAGCTATCGCGGATCCAGTGCGAGCGAAGACCAGGACCGACAGCGCGACCCGGGCCAGTTGATCACCTGCCGTCGACTGACACTCAGCCAGCCACAGCCAGCGAAACTCCGAAACCTTCAGCAACGCCATGAACGATGGGGCGCGGGCTGCTGTGGTGGACGAGGTCGACACCGAGCTCCTCAGGTTGTCGGGGCGCCGCCCGCGGATCACTGAGCAGAGGTGGTTCATCCCACCCTAACTTGCCACGAACTACCGCGAAAGCCGACCGTGGTGCGCCGGGGCCGTGCCAATGCCGACGGTTCATCAAACGCGCGCTGTGGCGGCCTGCACGGTTCCCATCGCCAGATCCTGACGGTTCTCTCGATCGCACCGTCAGGCGGTGGGCAACCGCCCACCGTCGCATGCTCGCGTCCGTCGTAGCGGACCGCCTCCGGGATATCTGGAGCCGCCTGTCGGGTTCGAACCGACGACCTATCGCTTACAAGGCGATTGCTCTGGCCAACTGAGCTAAGGCGGCCGCGCATCGAGGCTACCGCCGGCGACGCCCGACCCGTCCCGTTCGTCGGTACGAACGAGCGGGCAGACTTCCTACGCGACCGTAACTAGCGTCGGGGGGTGTGGATGAGCCGCCTGCACAAGCCCAAGGCGGGGTTCTGGATCCGACTGTGCGTCATGATCATCTATCCGCTGGACGCCGTGCTCTTCCGCATCCGGTGGCGCAACCTCGACCGGGTCCCGCCACCGAGCGCCGGCGGCGTGCTGATCGTGATCAACCATGTTTCGCAGATCGACACCGTGCTGATGGCGCGCTTCGTGTGGCAGTCCGGACGCGTGCCGCGCTTCATGATCAAGGCGGGCATGCTCGGCTGGCCGGTCATCGGGCCGATCATGCGCGGCGCGGGCCAGATCCCGGTCCAACGCGGCACGAACGACGCCTCACGGTCGGTGGGGGCGGCGCTCGAGGCCCTGCAACGCGGTGAAGCAGTGATCATCTATCCGGAAGGCACGACGACCAAGGACCCGGACAGCTGGCCGATGCAGGGCCGGACCGGCGTCGCTCGCCTGGTCCTGCTCTCGCCGGACACCCCGGTCGTGCCGGTGGGTCAGTGGGGGGCGGACCAGGGCCGCGGGGTCTCGCTGCGCCGGCTTGGGCGACGCCGGATCGCGGAGGTGTCGGTCGGCAAACCCATGGACCTGTCTAGCTATCGCGGCGCGGAGCACGACGCCAAGACCCTGCGCGAGATCACGGACCTGATCATGACCGCAGTGCGGGACGAGGTCGCCGACCTGCGGGGTGAGACACCGCCGCGCGAGTTCTTCGTCCCGCGGCGCAAGTACGTCGACAAGGCTGATCGGGCGGCACGAATCCGGCAACGCTTTCGGCCCGGGCATTGACGGGCAGGGGCGTGAGCGTGTCCACTATCACTGTCAGGCCGCTACGCCGGTCTGCGAATGCTGCCTTCGACATCGGTGGGGCAGGCCGACATTCGCGGCCGGAAAACCGTGAGGTGGACGGAGCACGCTAAGCCAGGCGTCGCTCGGCACCCGCACCCGGTGCGGTTTACGAGACACCGATCAGGGAGATTCCCTATGGCCACTGTTGACTTCCTCGAAGCCAGTTGCGTCTACCCCGGCGCTACCGCACCGTCGGTGGACCGGCTGAACCTCGACCTCAAGGACGGCGAGTTCATGGTGCTCGTCGGACCATCCGGGTCCGGCAAGTCCACCGCGCTGCGGATGCTTGCCGGACTTGAGGACGTGACGAGCGGCGAGATCCAGATCAACGGCACCGACGTATCGCGCAAGCCGCCCAAGGAGCGCGACATCGCGATGGTGTTCCAGAACTACGCGCTCTACCCGCACATGAGCGTCGCCGAGAACATGGGTTTCGCCCTGAAGCTCAAGGGCGTACCGAAGGAAGAGCGGATGAGCAAGGTGCGCGACGCCGCCAAGCTGCTCGACCTCGAGAACTTCCTGGAGCGCAAGCCCAAGGCCCTCTCCGGCGGTCAGCGCCAGCGCGTCGCGATGGGCCGTGCGATCGTCCGCGAGCCCAGCGTGTTCCTCATGGACGAGCCGCTTTCCAACCTCGACGCCAAGCTGCGTGTCGAGACCCGCGCCAACATCGCCGCGCTGCAATCCCGGCTCGGCACCACCACGCTCTACGTCACGCACGACCAAGTCGAGGCGATGACGATGGGGCACCGGGTGGCGCTGCTCAAGGACGGCAAGCTGCAGCAGGTCGACACGCCGCGAAACCTCTACGACCGTCCCGACAATGCCTTCGTCGCGGGCTTCATCGGCTCGCCGGCGATGAACCTGCGCGACGTCGAGCTGACCGACGACGGAGCGAAGCTCGGCAACATTGTGCTGCCACTGCAGCAGGAGGCGATGGCGGCCGCACGGAAGGCCGGGCTCAGCACGATCACGCTCGGTGTGCGTCCCGAGTCTTTCCATGCGGCGGGTGAGAGCGGTGGCGGCACCGCCTTGGAAAAGGGCCGGGACGCGCACGGCCTCAAGATCGATGTCAAGCTCGTCGAAGAGCTCGGCGCGGACGCCTACGTCTACGGCACGTTGGACGGCGACGCCGCTGACGCGAGGCCATACGTCGTCCGCTTCGACGGGCGGGTGCCCCCGCGCATCGGCGAGCAGCTCACCATCGACGTACGCACCAACGAGGAGCACGCCTTCAACCCCGAGACGGGCGAGCGCCTCCGCTGATCAGCAGGTCTGGACGGGGGCGAACCTTGCCGAGGGGCGGCCCCGTCTTCATGCCGGCCCGGCTACGCGCTTGAGGCGGGTCCGGGCGCTGCTCGACTTCCCCAGCGAGACGAGACAGCCGCAGCGGATGCAGCGGCTCCAGCCGTGCCCCGATCAGGAAGACGACGAAGTCTCCGTCGATCTCCGCCGTCTGCCGTCCGGGTATCGCCTTGACCATGGGTGCCTCCTCGTGGGTGTGGGGGGATCGTTTCGGTAGCGCGCGTCCCGCACAAGACGGGAAGACTGCAATGATGGCGACCGCATCAGACCGACACGGCCATACCCACCGAATCGAGCTCGCTGACCCGACCGTGCGCGAGTGGGAGGCGACCGTGGTCGGCTCCGATCCCGAGACCGGGATCGTCCTGGACCGGTCGGCGTTCTATCCGGGCGGAGGCGGCCAGCCGCCCGACGAGGGTGTGCTGTTGTGGGGCGGCGTGCGCACGCGCATCGCCGGGACGCGGCGCGGCGATGAGCTGTACCTGATCCCGGCTGCGGGCGACCCGATCCCGCCGGTCGGGACGGTGGTGCGCGGCGCGCTCGACGACGAGCGGCGCACCGCGCTGATGCGCACCCACTCCGGACTGCATGTGTTGACCGGGGTCGTGTTCCGTGACTTCGGCGCGCTGGTGACCGGCGGCAACATGGAACCGCTCTCGGCGCGGATGGACTTCGACCTGGCCGAGGTGCCGTCCGACTTCAAGGAGCGCGTCGCTGCCGCGGTGAACGCCGAGATCGCCAACGACCGCCGCATCGAGGTCAGCAACCTGCCGCGCGAGCAGGCGTTCGCCATCCCAGACATCATTCGCACCGCGACCAATCTGCTACCGCCGGACATCGAGGTGGTGCGCATCGTCGACATCGTCGGACTGGACACCCAGGCCGACGGCGGCACGCACGTCGCGTCCACCGCGATGATCGGACGCGTTGAGGTGGCCAAGATGGAGAACAAGGGCCGTGGCTTTCGCCGCCTGCGCATCCGCATCGGGTAAGCGTTTCGGCAGGTCGAGTGACGGATGACCCGGCCGAGTGACGGAGCGGCGGGGTGAGCGACGGCGGAACTGCCGTCAGCGATCTTCGCGATCCGTCACTTAGCCGCAGCATCCGTCACTCGCGCCGCGCGACGGCGGCGGGCGATCTCGGCGAGGGTGATCGCCGCGGCCACCGAGGCGTTCAACGATTCGGCGGCGGCGGTCATCGGGATCGACAGGGTCACATCACACGTCTCGCCGACCAGGCGCGAGAGCCCGCGTCCCTCCGAGCCGACCACGACGACGATCGGGTCGACGGCCACCTCGAGGTCGTCCACCACGGTGGTTCCGTCGGCGTCCAGGCCGACGACGAGCAGGCCCGCCTGCTGGCATTCCCGAAGCGCACGCACCAGATTCGTTACCTGGGCGACCGGAACCCGCGCTGCCGTCCCCGCAGACGTGCGCCAGGCGACGGCAGTTACTCCGGCCGAGCGTCGCTCGGGCAGGATCACGCCGTGTGCGCCGAAGGCGGCCGCCGAGCGGATGACCGCACCGAGGTTGCGCGGGTCGGTCACGCCGTCGAGCGCGACGAGCAGCGGCGCAGTTCTCGATTCGGACGCCGCGGCGAGCAGATCGGGAAGCTCACGGTAGGCGTACGGCGGCACCTGCAGCGCGATCCCCTGGTGCAGCAGTCCGCCGGTGCGCCGGTCCAGCTCGGCGCGGGTGACCTCGAGCAGCGCCAGCCCGCGATTGCCGGCGATCCGGATCGCCTCGGTGATCCGCTCGTCCGCCTCGAGCCCGATCGCCACGTAGAGCGCGGTCGCCGGGATCTTGGCGCGCAGCGCCTCGGCGACCGGGTTGCGCCCGACGAGCAGCTCGGGCGCCTCACCGCCGCGGGCCCGATCACGACGCGACGGTTCGCGCCGCCCGGTCGAGGCGCCACCACGTGCCGCCGGGTGACCCTTGCGTTGCTCGGCCGGCGGAGTCGGGCCCTTGCCCTGCAGGGCGCGCTTGCGCTGCCCGCCGGAACCGACCAGCGCCCCCTTCTTCGACTTGCGAACGGCACCCTGCCGCTTCGAGTTGCCCGCCATCAATCGCCCTTCAGCGTCCAACGCGGGCCGTCCGCGGTGTCCTCGACGAGCACCCCGGCGTCAGCGAGTTGGTCGCGGATCGCATCCGCAGCCGCGTAGTCCGCCCGCAACCGCGCCGCACTGCGCTGCTCGATCGCCACTCCTACCAGCGCGTCGACTGTGCCGGTGAGCTCCGAGGCATCGGTCGAGTTCCAACGCAGCGGGTTGACTCCGAGGACGTCGGTCATCGCGAGCACGCACGCCAGCGCGCCACGCACTGCGTCGGTGCGGCCCCCGGCGAGGGCGGTGTTCCCGTCGCGGACGACGCCATGCACCGCGGCCAGCGCGGCGGGGACTCCGAGGTCGTCGTCCATCGCCGCGACGAAGTCCGCGCAGAGCACCCCTTCGCCTGGCTGGACCACCTTGCCGGCCCGCTCGACGAAGCCCTCGATTCGCCGGTACGCCAGCGCCGCATCGTCCAGCGCGGTGTCGGAGAACTCGACATGCGAGCGGTAGTGCGCCGCACCGAGGTAGTAGCGCACCTCGACCGGACGCCAGCGCTTGACGATCTCGGTGACGAGCAGCGAATTTCCCAGCGACTTCGACATCTTCTCGCCTGCTGTCGTGACCAGTCCGTTGTGCATCCAGTACCGGGCGAAACCGTCACCCGCCGCGACCGACTGGGCGAGCTCGTTCTCGTGGTGCGGGAAGACCAGGTCGAGTCCGCCACCGTGGATGTCGAAGGTCGACCCGAGGTACTTGGTCGCCATCGCGGAGCACTCCAGATGCCAGCCGGGACGACCGCGTCCCCACGGCGTGGGCCAGGACGCGCTCGCCGGTTCACCGTCCTTATGCCGCTTCCACAGCGCGAAGTCGCGCGGATCCCGCTTTCGCCCGTCACCCTCGGAATCGCCCGCCGGCTGCATCCCGGAGAGCTTCTGCCCCGAGAGCGAACCGTAGGAGCGGAAAGACCGCACGTCGAAGTAGACGTCACCGTCCGCCGCGTAGGCATGCCCGGACTCGAGCAGGCGTTGCATGAGCTCGACCATCTCGGTGACGTGACCGGTGGCGCGCGGCTCGTAGCTCGGTGGCAGGCAGCCCAGCGTGTCGTACGCCGTACTGAAGGCTCGTTCGTTGACCGCCGCCCAGGCCCACCAGGGACGCCCGGCGTCGGCGGACTTGACCAAGACCTTGTCGTCGATGTCGGTGACGTTGCGGACGAAGGTCACGTCGTGGCCGGAGTAGTCGAGCCAGCGCCGCAGGATGTCGAAGTTCAGCCCGCTGCGGATGTGTCCGATGTGGGGAGGGGCCTGCACCGTGGCGCCGCACAGGTAGATCGACGCCTTGCCGGCTTCGAGCGGCTGGAAAGCCCGCGACGACCGGGTCGCGGTGTCGAACAGGTGCAGTGCCACCTGTCCATCGTAGGGAAAGCCTCCCGCTCGCCCATCCTCGCGAGCGCGGGAAAGTAGGGACGCGGACCTGCGCGGCGTCAGCGGGTGAGCAGCGCGGTCGCGACCGCGGCGCGGCCCTCGCCACGGCCGGTCAGGCCCAGCCCATCGGCGGTGGTCGCTCCGACCGAAACCGGGGCGCCCACCGCGGCGGACAACGCAGATTCCGCCTCGGCCCGCCGCGAGCCGATATGCGGGGCGTTCGCGACCACCTGGACCGCGACGTTGCTTATCGTCCAGCCGGCCACCCGAACCAGGCCGGACACTTCGGCCAGCAGCGCCACACCGGAAGCGGCCGCCCAGTGCGGGTCGGACGTCCCGAAGACCCCGCCCAGATCACCCAGGCCGGCCGCCGAGAGCAGCGCGTCCCCTGCCGCGTGCGCCGCGATGTCCCCGTCGGAATGCCCGGAACAGCCATCGACGGAAGGCCAGAGCAACCCGGCCAGCCAGCACGGGCGTCCGACCCCGATCGGGTGCACATCGACGCCGATACCGGTACGCAGCTCAGCCATCGCGTGCGATCAGTTCGGCGACGGCAAGGTCCCGCGCGACGGTGATCTTGAAAGCGCGTTCGTCGCCACGGACGGCGACCACCCGCACGCCCATCGCCTCGACGAGCGATGCGTCGTCGCAGGCGTCGGCATCCGGATCGAGCGAGTGTGCGGCGAGCAGCGCCGCCCGCCGGAAGCCCTGCGGGGTCTGCACCGCGCGCAGCCGGGTGCGGTCCAGCGTCTCGCCGAGCTCGTGCGTGTCGGGATCGCAGCGCCGGATCGTGTCGGTCACCGGCAGGGTCGGGATCGCGGCAGCCGACCCTGCCTGGACCGCGCCAACCACCTGCGTGATCATCTCCGCTGGGACGAAGGCGCGGGCGACGTCGTGGACGAGGACGATGTCGATGTCAGCAGCGAGCGCTGCCAAAGCCCGCGCGACGGACTCCTGACGGGTGCTCCCGCCCGCTACGACGCGAGCGCGAGGAACGATCGCCGAGGCTGACTCGACCAGGTTTGCTGGAGCGGCCAGCACCACATCGCGCACCAGCGGATGCTCCAGAAATCGCGAACTCGCGTGTTCGAGCAAGGTCCGCCCAGCGACCGTAACGAACGCCTTTGGAACGTCCGCGCCGAGCCGGCTACCGCTTCCGGCCGCAACGATAATGGCGGCGACGGTCGGGGGACCGTGCGACGCCATTGTCGGGGTGGAGTGCGCTCAGGCCACGGCCTCGCCGAGCACCTCGTCGAGCACGATCTCGGCCTTGTCCTCGTTGGTGCCCTCGGCCAGGGCAAGTTCGCTGACCAGAATCTGACGGGCCTTGGCCAGCATCCGCTTCTCGCCGGCGGACAGGCCACGATCGCGATCGCGGCGCCACAGGTCGCGGACCACTTCGGCCACCTTGTTCACGTCACCGGACGCGAGCTTCTCGCCGTTCGCCTTGTAGCGGCGCGACCAGTTGGTCGGCTCCTCGGTGTGCGGCGCGCGCAGCACCTCGAACACCTTGTCCAGACCCTCCTGGCCCACCACGTCGCGCACACCGACGATCTCTGCGTTCTCAGAGGGTACGAGCACCGTCAGATCGCCCTGGGCAACCTTGAGCCGCAGGTAGGTCTTCTGCACTCCCTGCAACATCCGCTCTTCAATGGCTTCGATCAGAGCGGCTCCGTGATGTGGGTAAACAACGGTCTCGCCGACCTTGAACGTCATGTGATACGGCCCCCTTCGCCTCTTCCATGATAACACGCAGCACTTCGTCGTGATCGCCCGCGAAGTTCACAACAGGCTTGTGCGATAAGGCGATCTGGGCTTGACAACGCGCGTGAGATGAGCCTGTCGACGAACTTGGGTGGCGTCTCGCTAGGCTGTCGCAAGCTCGTGCGAGTCGGCACGTGTCCGATTCGGACGGGCGCTTCATCCGAAGCTCACGTCCGAGCCTGGCTACGCTCGTTCGGGCGGCGAAGCAACGATGCCTAGGAACGCTTGCAAGTTTCGCTCACGAGGAGTGGACGTGATTGCAGATCGGCGCGGTGCGCGGCGCATCGCTGCCGCCGTCCTCGCAGTCGGCGTTGTGCTGCTGACGGCGTCCTGCGCGGCCGGACAGCACGCCGCCACGGCCGATGAAGTGCCTGCGATCGACGGCACCCACGGCTCGGTCGGGTCGATGCAGCTCGAGGGCGTCGCGATCCACGCCCCGGGCGCCAGCGCATTCCCCGCAGGTGCCAGCGTCCAACTGGCGATCGTGATCGTGAACATCGGCAACTCCGCCGACACCCTGACCAATGTTTCCAGCCCGGCGTTCTCCGGGTGGGGAATCGTCAAGACGACCGCTGCGACGTCGACCTCCGTGCCGAGTGCCGGAACGCCGACCTCGATTCCGGCCGGCGGCTCGCTGGGCCTCGGCCTGCAGAACCTCGGCGCGAATTCGGCGAGCTCATCTCAGACGCTCGTCCTCTCTTCGCTGGCCAAGCAAACCAGCCCCCTCTACCCGGGCAGCTCGGTCAAGATCACCTTCGATTTCGCCAAAGCCGGCGCGACGACGCTGACCGTCCCGGTGCAACTGTCCAGCGCACCGAATGGGGCCAGCATCCCGGCGCCGTCCAGTTCCAGCATCGGGCCCTAGTTCGCCACGCGCGGCGAGAACTGTCCGACCACGCGCTTATCTTCAGCGAGTGGGCAAACCGAGCGCGGCGTTCCGGTGCACCGAGTGCGGTGCGGCGGCCCTGCGGTGGGTGGGCCGGTGCACTGAGTGCCAGGCGTGGGGGACGGTCGAACAGCTCGGCACGAGCACCCGTAGACCGGTAGGTCCCGGGGCGGTCAGCGCCGTTGCTCGAAGCATCGGCGAGCTTTCCCCGGACGAGGCACGCGCGCAACCGACCGGCGTCGGCGAACTCGACCGGGTGCTGGGCGGCGGCCTCGTACCAGGCTCGGTGGTCCTGCTGGCCGGCGAACCCGGAGTGGGCAAGTCGACGCTGCTGCTCGAAGTCGCGCACCGCTTTGCCTGCGGTGGCGGACGCTCGCTGATCGTCACCGGCGAGGAGTCCACCGCCCAGGTCCGCCTGCGTGCCGAGCGCATCTCGTGCGTGCACCCAGAACTGTTCCTGGCCGCCGAGAACGACCTTGGCGCCCTGCTCACCCATCTCGACGACGTCCGCCCGGGGCTGCTCGTCGTCGACTCGGTGCAGACCATCTCCACAGATGGCGTCGACAGCAGCGCCGGTGGCGTGCCGCAGATCCGCGCGGTCGCCTCGGCCCTGATCGCGGTGGCCAAACAGCGCGGTATCGCCACGGTCCTGGTCGGGCACGTGACGAAAGACGGCGCGATCGCCGGCCCGCGGGTGCTCGAGCACCTCGTCGACGTCGTGCTGCATTTCGACGGCGACCGGCACTCGTCGCTGCGGCTGGTCCGCGCCACGAAAAACCGCTATGGCGCGGCCGATGAGGTCGGCTGCTTCGAGATGCGCGAGGACGGCATCGTCGGGCTGGCCGACCCGTCCGGGCTCTTCCTCTCCGAGCGCACCGCGGCGGTGCCCGGCACCTGTGTTGCCATCACCGTCGAGGGACGCCGGTCGCTGGTCACCGAGGTTCAGGCCCTGGTCAATCGAGGCGTCGGCGGCGCTTCGCCGCGGCGGGCGGTAAGCGACCTCGATTCGGCGCGGGTGGCCATGCTGCTTGCCGTGCTGTGCCGGCACGGCCAGCTCCCGCTCGGCGAGCTCGAGGTGTACGTCGCCACCGTCGGCGGCATCGCGGCGCATGAGCCGGCCGCGGACCTCGCGACGGCGCTGGCGCTGGCCTCAGCGGTGCGCGAGACTGCGATCCCGGCGACCGTCTGCGCGATCGGCGAGGTGTCGCTGTCGGGTGACGTCCGGCGCGTCCCGTACCTTGCGCGGCGGCTGGCCGAGGCCGCCCGCCTGGGCTTCACCACCGCTTTGGTCCCAGCAGCGCACGTCGACGACGCCGTCGCGCCGGGCGCTGGCGAGGCGATCCGAATCGTTGCTGTCGCGACGATCGGCGAAGCCATGACCGCGTCCATGAACCTGGCCGCCCGGGCAGCCGAGCAGCGCCGTCCCTCGCTTCGGCGGGTCAACGTCGGCTAGCGGTCCGACCCGCCGTGATGCAATCGGGACTTTCCCGGCGCACCGCGCCTCTAGACTGAGGCCGATTCGGCCAGAGCGGGGGCAGGCGTTGGCAACGAGTGAGCAGGACGATGCGCTGCGCGTCATGCTCGCGACGGTTGCTCCGGGCACCGAGTTGCGCGACGGTCTCGAGCGCATTCTTCGCGGCAACACCGGCGCGCTGATCGTCATCGGCTGGGACCGCGTCGTCGACTCGTTGTGCACCGGCGGGTTCCCGCTCGACGTGCAATTCTCGGCGACCCGGCTGCGTGAACTGTGCAAGATGGACGGGGCGGTGGTGCTCGACGTCGACGGCGAGCGCATCAAGCACGCCGCCACGCACCTGATGCCGGACCCGGCGATCGTGACTGACGAGTCCGGCACCCGGCACCGGACGGCGCAGCGGGTGGCCCGACAAACCGGATTCCCAGTGATCTCGGTGTCGCAGTCGATGCGCATCATCAGCCTCTATCTCGGCGATCGCCGCCACGTCCTGGAGAGCACTGGTGAGCTGCTCACCCGCGCCAACCAGGCGATCAACACCCTGGAGCGTTATAAGACCCGCCTGGACGCGGTCTCCAACGCTCTTTCGGCGCTGGAGATCGAGGATCTGGTGACGGTGCGCGACGTCGCCGTCGTGGCCCAGCGCTTGGAGATGGTGCGCCGGATCGCGGACGAGGTCACCGGCGAGATCGTCGAACTCGGGACGGACGGACGGCTGCTAGCGCTGCAGCTCGAGGAGCTGATGGCCGGTGTCGATGCCGATCGGGATCTGATCGCGCGCGACTACATGCCCACGGGGCGGCGTGGCCGCCCGTCGGAGCGCGTCCAGGCCGATCTGGCGACGCTGTCGGCGACCGAGCTGCTGGATCTCACCCAGGTCGCCCGCGCGATGGCCCTGCCGCATTCCCCAGAAGAGCTCGATTCGGCCGTCAGCCCGCGCGGGCACCGGTTGCTTGCCAGGGTGCCCCGGATGCCCGGCGCGATCATGGACCGGGTCGTCGAGCACTTCGGCGGCCTGCAGAAGCTGCTCGCGGCCTCCGCCGAGGACCTCCAGGTGGTAGACGGCGTCGGTGAGACCCGTGCCCGGGCGGTGCGCGAGGCGATCTCCCGTCTTGCCGAAGTGTCGATCATCGATCGCTACTCGTAGGGCCGTCAGCGGATCGAGAACTGCGCCGCCGAGCCGTCCCGACCACCCAGGCTGGCATACAGGGTGTACGTCCCTGCGCCCGCCTGCTGACGGGTACCCGCGCACCTCGGCTGCGACGACAGCCCGGACCAAACGACGCTGACCCGCACCGCCGAGTGCCCCGCAAGCGAGTGGTCGTCGGTACCGGGCAGAATGGTGCAATCGTGGCTGCCCCAGACGCGCGACTCGCCGTTGTACACCCGCAGCTCGACCTGCCTGTCCGCGAGATCCTGCACGCAGGGTGAGGCGGCGGTGTTGGTCACCTGCAGCATCAGCACCGGGCTGGCGCCGGCGTGATAGCTCGACCGGTCGCTGACCGCGGTGAGCTTGAGCTGGCGCACGTCGCACTGTTTCGGAGGTAAGACCAACGGGCTGGCCGACTTCGATGCCGCGATGCTCGTCGGGGGACGGCTGCGCGAGGACTGCGGGCGGATGGTGTGCGGTCTCGGGGTCGGCGTCGTATGCGGCTTGCTGTGCGGCGTCGGGTATTGCGTTGTCTGCGGGGCCGTCGTGCCTGCCGCGCCGGTTGTGGACCGGCCGTCAGGTAGCAGCACGCGCACGCCCACAGCAATGCCGGCGAGCAGTACGACGATGCTCGCCAACAGCACGACGCGCCGACGCCAGTAGACCGCGGCAGGCTGGGATCCGTGCGGAAAGAACATCGTGCGGACAAGGTATCGCCGACTCGGCGGCCGTCCGGGTGCGACGCGCGCAGGCGCTGCGACGGGCATGCGAAGATGCGCCGGATATGAGGCAACAGAAGGCGCAGCCAATCGACGAGTGCGTCCTGCGCTGGTTCGAGAACTCGGCTCGCGAGTTGCCGTGGCGGACGCCCGGCGTGGCTGCGTGGCCGGTGCTGGTCAGCGAGGTAATGCTGCAGCAGACACCCGTGGCGCGCGTGCTGCCCGCCTACGACGCATGGCTGGCCAGGTGGCCGACACCGGCCGCCCTCGCTGCGGATTCGCCCGGCGAGGCGGTCCGGATGTGGGGCCGGCTCGGCTATCCGCGGCGAGCGCTGCGGCTGCACTCCTGCGCGGGTGCGATCGGGGCCCGGTTTGGCGGCCAGGTCCCGTCCGAGGTCGGCGATCTCGAGTCGCTGCCGGGTATCGGCGGCTACACGGCGCGGGCGGTGGCCGCGTTCGCGTTCGGGCAACGGCATCCGGTCGTGGACACGAACGTCCGCCGCGTCGTAGCGCGCGCCGTGCTCGGCAGGGGCAACGCGGGGCCGCCGGCAACCTCGCGGGACCGCGCGGCCGTGGCGGCACTGCTACCTGACGAGCCGGCGCGCGCGGTGCGGTTCAGCGTCGCGCTGATGGAGCTCGGAGCGCTGGTCTGCGTCGCCCGCTCGCCGCGATGCGCCGTCTGCCCGCTGGAGCCGGCGTGCGCCTGGCGGCTCGCCGGATCGCCCGTGGACGCCGGACCGTCGAGGCG
>JALZAI010000419.1 GCA_030948475.1 Actinomycetota bacterium | reverse complement strand
CGGTCGGATTCGAACCGACACTGGGACCCTTTTAAGGGGTCTGCCTCTGCCGTTGGGCTACGGGGGCATGCGCTTCCATTCTGCCTGGGGCAGGATCGCATTCGTGGGTTACGCGCACGATCTTCGCCGACTGCCGAGTCGCTCCGGCGCAACCGACGCCGAAGTGGCAGCTGTGCTTCCGGGCGACGATCTCGTCCCGGACGCGACGGACGTGGTCGACCGCGCTGCGACCCTGGACGCGCCGCCGAGCGAAGTGTGGCCGTGGCTCGTCCAGCTCGGCAAGAAGCGGGCCGGCTGGTACTTCCCGCGGCGGGTCGAGGCAATGCTGCCGCGGCGCGGCCGCGGGCTGCGACACATCGACCCCGTCTGGCAAGCATTGGCACCCGGCGAGGACATCCCTGACTACGGGCCTGGCACGCCGGTGTTCCGCGCGGCGACCGTCGACCCGCGCCGCGCGCTGGTCTATCTCTCGTTGCGCGACCGGGCGAATGGGCACCGGTGGCCGGCAGACGGGCGCGCCGACCGTCCCGGCGTGCTCGCACTCTCGTGGGCGCTGGTGCTGACCGACCTGGATGGCCGCACGCGGCTGCACATCCGGTTGCGGCTGCGCGTAAAGCACTCGTGGCTCGCCGCGGCCGGAGGGCTGTTCGACTGGCTCACCATCCAGGGCCTGTTCGCCGGGCTGCGCGAGAGACTCGCGCAATGACCACTTGGACTGCGCCGGTGCGCTTCGCCGAGGTCGACGCGCAGGACTTGGTGTTCAACTCGCACTACCTGCTGTACTGCGACGAGGCGATCACGGCGTTCCTGGCCGAGCACGACCTGCGCGAGCTGTCCCGTGAGATCCGCTTGGTCGCGTCGAGTCTCGTGTGGTCGGGCTCGGCGCACTGGGGCGACTGCATCGGGGTCGAGGTGAGCTGCAGCAAGGTCGGACGGACCAGCTTCACGATGCATTTCGCGGTCACCGCGAGTGGACGGGACTGCTGCCGCGTCGAAACGACCTACGTCCTGACCGACGCAGCGGGTGCGCCGACGCCGGTGCCGGACGCCGTGCGAATCGCATTGTCTGATTGACCCCGCGACCAGCTAAGAGTAGGCACCATGGCCAGGGTTCTGGACTCAGCGCCGCCGTCGTTGCTGCCCAGGGCACCTCGCCATCGACTGCTCCCGGCGGTGCTCGCCGCGCAGCTGCTGGTGGTGGCTTGCGTAGGTGCTGGGAGCGGCGATCGCCGCGCAGCGGTCCGAGGATGGACCGAGATCGCCGCACCGGCGCCAGGCGCTCGCGTCCTGGTGACGCTGTCCATGGGAGACCGGATGATGATGCTCGGCTCGGTGCCGCACGGCCGAGCGCGGGCGCCCGCGGCGTGGACGAGCGCGGACGCGCGCACCTGGCGTCGGGTGCCAATCCGTCCAGCGACCGGGTACGGGTGGCAGGCGGAGTTCGTGATGGCGACGGCCGTGGGTCGACGCGTCACGGCTTTCGGGCAGGCGAATGGCGGAGCGCATGGCAATCCCCGGCCCACCCTGTGGGTCGGCACGGCTGCTGGACTGAAAGAGCACGAGCAACCGATCACGATGTTCGGCGGCGAGGACGCCATTTCGCAGACCGATGAGACCGCCCGGCCGGGACAGGATCTGATCGTCGGCGCGTGGGAGAGCCGCCGCCATCGCTACGGCGCCGCTGTCTGGACGTCCCCGGACGGGATCCGCTGGACCCGCGACGCGGACGACCCGGCGCTTCAGTCCGCGCGGGGCGAGCAGACCACCGCTCGCGGCGCCGCAGCCAGCCCGCGCGGATTCCTCGTCGTGGGCGACACCCTGGCCGGCGAGGCGCAGCTGCCGCTCGCCTGGTCGTCCGCGGACGGGACGGCATGGCGACGCCTGGTTCTGCCGCATGGCGTCGCGGCGACGGCGGCGCGCGCCGCGTGTGACGCGCACGGCTGTGTCGTCGTCGGCAACACCACTCGCGGCGCCCCGCGGCTGCAGTGCTGGAGTGTCCCCCTCGGCGGTACTGCCACCCGCCGAGGTGCCGGTCCCGGCGGCGGGCTGACCGAACCCGCTCAGGTGCTACTGCAAGGCGACGTCGCGATCAGCGTCGTCGGCATCGACCGCATAGCTCGGCTCACGGTGTCGCGCCGGGATTGCGTGCGCACGACCAGGGTCGCGATGCCGGTTGCCGAACGAGACGCGACCGACGCAGCGATGCCTCACCGGCTGGTACTGGCGACGACAGGCGCCGGGGCGAGCCGGCTGTGGACGCGTCCCCTGCCCGGCGCGCCCTGATCCCTAGTCGATCTCCGGTACTTTGCGGGCGCCGGACGCTTGCTCGAACTCGTAGCGCGGCGACTGCAGCTGGCCGAGCGAGACCACCTCCCGGCGGAACAGCAACGCGGCCGTCCAGTCGGCGACCACGCGTACCTTCCGGTTCAGCGTCGGCATCCGCGAGACGTGGTAGGTGCGGTGCAGGAACCAGGCGAGCGGTCCCCGGACCTTGATCCCGTACAGCTCCGCAACACCGCGGTACAGGCCGAGCGAGGCAACCGAGCCCACATACTTGTGCCGGTAGTCCCGAAGGGTGCCGCCGCGCACCCAGGAAGCAATGTTAGCGGCGAGCACCTTGGCCTGCCGGACGGCGTGCTGGGCGCTGGGTCCGCAGATCGCGTTCGGGTCGTCCTTGGTGAGATCGGGACGGCCGCGCAATCCCCGGCGGCGAACACGCCGGTGACGCCCTTGACCGTGAGATTGGCCGCGCAAGGCAGCCGTCCCTTGTCGTCGCGCGGCAGATCGGTGGACTCGAGAACCGGATTCGCCTTAACCCCCGCCGTCCAGACGAGCGTTTCGACGTCGAACTCGTCGCCGTCGGAGAGCACGATGTGCCCGTCCGTGGCCGACTGGAGCATCGTGTTCAGCCGGACGTCGATGTTGCGCTCGACGAGCCGGTCGACGGTGTAGGACGACAGCCGCACCGACACCTCGGGCATGATCCGGCTCGCGGCCTCGACGAGCATCCAGCGCATCTCGCGCTCGTCGATACCGCGGATGTAGCGCAGCGCATACCGCGCCATGTCCTGCAGCTCGGCCAGCGCCTCGACACCTGCGTACCCGCCGCCGACGAACAGGAAGCTCAGCGACCTGCGCCGCTGCGCCTGATCGTTCGTGGAGGCAGCCAGATCCAGTCGAGACAGCACGTGATTGCGCAGGTAGATCGCCTCACCGATCGTCTTGAACCCGATACCTCGCTCGGCCAGACCGGGAATCGGGAGGATTCGCGAGATCGAACCGGGGCACACGACGAGCAGGTCGTAGCTGACCGCGTACTCGTCGCCCTTCTGCGGCTGGATCGTCGCCTGCTTGTTCGCGTGGATGATGCCAGTGACCGCGCCGGTGATGACGTGGCACCTGCGCAGCACCTTGCGCAGCGGGACGACGACGTGGCGCGGCTCGACGCTGCCGGCTGCGGCCTCGGGCAGGAACGGCTGGTAGGTCATGTTCGACTGCGGGTCGACGACGGTGATGTCCGCGACTCCTCGAGACAGCTTCTTCTGCAGACCTAGTGCGGTGTACATCCCGACGTAGCCGCCGCCGACAATGAGAATCCGGACGGGATGATGCAGCGCGGTCATACTTCGACGCTAGCGGTGGGCCAGGGTGTGCCAACAACCTGGTGGCGCCTGGAGCGGCCAGGTCGGCAGCGACGCGATGGGTGTCATGCGATCGTTCGGGTTGCGTCGTCTGGATCGCCCGCGTGCGGCGCGAGCACCAGCGGGGAAACGTGGTTGCCCGGGCTTGCGCGGCATCAGCACGGTCGTTCGTTGCCCGCTGCGGTCACGCCTGTGCACTTCTGCATAGGGTCGAACCAGGGGCTTGCCCGCACGGCGCGTCAGTAGCAGACTGCTCGACGACGCGCCGGGCAAGCTCGTCGTCCAACCGTGGTTGTGACTCGCGGCCAGACCGCCTATTGAGACACCCGGCGCGTCGTCCATGCGCCATCGGCCGTCAATATTCCCGGTGCTCGAAGAATCACAACGCCTTGCCCGAGCCAAGACGACCGGTCATATTCGAGGGATGGCCCGTCCGAGCGTCCGTCCCCAGATCGTGGAATCCGCGCTCGAGCAGTTTCACACGCGCGGCTTCCACAACTGCTCGGTCGAGGACGTCACGAAGGCCGCCGGGGTCCCCAAGGGGTCGTTCTACAACCACTTCGAGAGCAAGGAGGCGCTGGCGATCGAGGTGCTGCGCCAGTACGTGCAGCGCTCGGTGTGGCGCGCTCCGGACGACCTCGAGCTCGCACCGCTGGTGCGACTGCGCCAGCGCTTCGAAGCGCAGCGCGAGATACTCGCCGGCAACGGCTACACGCGCGGTTGCCTGCTCGGGAACATGGGCTCCGAACTGGGCGACCTGAGCCCGGCCGTGCGCGCCGAGGTCGAGGCCAGCCTGGCGCGACGCGGCGCAGTCGCCACCGACCTGCTCCGTGCCGCGTGCGCCAACGGCGAACTGGCGGCACGCCACGATCCCGACGTTCTCGGCCCGTTCCTCGTCAACGCCTGGGAGGGCGTCCTCACCCGTACCAAGGTCAGCAAGTCCGGAGAAGCCATGGCCGGTTTCTTCGCGATGTTCGACCAGCTGCTGACCGCCTGAGCCCGAGGGAGGCCTCGCATGTCCGCTCCAGCCCGGCTGTCCCGGACCACAACGTTCTGGGTCGTTGTGGCGGCCTATCTGAGCCTGATGATCGCCGCGAGCACGCCCTCGCCGCTGTATGTCGTGTACCAGGCCAAGTGGCACTTCCCGACGTCCACGCTCACCGTGATCTTCGGCGTCTACGCCGTGGCCCTCTTGCTGTCGCTGCTCACCGTTGGCGGCCTGTCGGACTTCGTGGGACGGCGGCCCATGCTGATCGGATCCCTCGGCCTGCTGGCCGCGAGCATGGTGGTGTTTGCGGCCGCGCAGGGCGTCGCGTGGTTGTTCGTGGCGCGGATCATGCAGGGACTGGCCGCCGGTGCCGCCATCGGCACGCTGAGCGCGGGCATCGTCGAACTCGCACCGTCCGGACGCGAGCGCCTGGCGACGCTGCTCAACGCGCTCGTCCCGAGTATTGGTCTCGGGCTGGGCGCGCTGATCGCCGGCGCCTTCGCCGAATGGGCGCCGGACCCGACGGTGCTGGTGTATCTCGTGGTCGCGCTCGCCCTTGTCGCGCTCGTGGTGCTGTCCGTATTCGCGCCGGAATCCGAGCGTCCGCGCGCCGGCGCCTGGCAGTCGCTCGTGCCGCGGGTGCGGATCGCTCGCCCCGTGCGCGGCGCGTTCCTGCGCTCAACACCGTCGCTGTTCGCGCCGTGGGCACAGATGGGCCTGACCCTGTCGCTGCTCGTATCGGTCGTCGGCGTGCAGTTCGGGGTTACCAACCGCTTCGATTCCGGCCTGGTCGTGGTGGCTGTGTGCGCTGCCGGGACGCTCGCCGGGTTCCTGCTTCGCGACACGACCCCATTGCGCAGCACGATGCTCGGCTCGATCGGGCTCATCGTCGGCGTCCCGCTCACGCTGGTCGGCCTGCACGAAGGATCGCTGATGCTGTTCGTCGTCGGCTCAGCCGTTGGCGGGCTCGGTCTCGGCGGGGCGATGAGCGGCTCGATCCGCACGCTGTCCGTGCTACCGGAGCCGAACGAGCGTGGCGAGTTCTTCGCCGGCGTCTACGTGGTCGGCTACCTGGCGTTCAGCGTCCCGGCCGTTCTCGCGGGCTTCGCCGCCACGCACTTCGGGCTGGTGCACACGACCTATGTGTACGGGGTCGGCGTCGTAGTGCTCGCGGTTGCCATGTTCGCAATGTCGACACCCAAGCTCGCGGCCGCGCCGAGCCCCTGCATCGTGGGGACGTGCCCTGCGTCGCGTTCGCCGAGATAGCCGCGCTTAACGGGGAGGATGAAGGCATGTCGAAAACAGTGCTGGTCACCGGCGCCTCCGGTTTCGTCGGCTCGCGCCTCGTCCAGGCCCTGGTGGATGCCGGACACGACGTCCGCGCCATGACCCGCCACCCGGACAGCTATGCCGGCGCCGGCAAACCCGTCGGGGCAGATGTCACCGACCCCGCGAGCCTCGCCACCGCGATGCAGGACGTGGACGTCGCGTATTACCTGGTGCACTCGCTGGATTCAGACGACTTCGAAGCGAAGGACGCCGACGCGGCCCTCAACTTCGGCGGCGCCGCGCACGACGCCGGTGTCGCGCGCATCGTCTACCTCGGCGGACTGGGCATTGACGACGGTGCACTGTCGGCGCATCTGCGCTCACGCCGCCAGGTCGAGCAGCTGCTCACGGTTGCAGGTGTGCCGGTAACCGTGCTGCGGGCCGCCGTCGTGGTCGGGCACGGCGGGATCTCCTGGGAGATCACCCGGCAACTCGTCGACCACCTGCCGGTGATGATCACGCCGAAGTGGGTAAAGACCCGTACCCAGCCGATCGCGCTGCCCGACGTCGTTCGCTACCTGGTTGGCGTGCTCGATCATCCGGACGCCGAGGGCAAGGCGTTCGAAATCGGCGGACCGGAGGTGTTGAGCTACCTCGACATGCTCAAGCGGGCGGCGAGGATCAAGGGCAGGCGGCTGCCGAATCTCGACGTCCCACTGCTCACCCCCGCACTTTCGTCCGGCTGGCTGGCGCTGGTGACCGACGTCGACATGGGTACCGCCCGCAATCTGATCGACTCGATGAGCAACGAGGTCATCGTCCGCGACCACGCGATAGAGCAGATCGTGCCGGGCGAGAACATGGGTTACGACGACGCGGTGCGCCTGGCCTTGAAGGAGCGGGCGGAGGCGACGTGAGACCTTGGCCGGACCGGCTGGAACGCCTCGTCGCGCCCGCCCTCCTCGACAAGGTCCCACGCGATCATCACCAGCCGCACGCCCAGTTCCGGCGCCGGCGCATCGTGGTCATCGCCGCGCTGATCCTCGGCGCGGTCCTGCTCGGGCTCTCGCTGGCGACCCAACCGGGCGACCCCGCGTTCTACCCGCTGACGCTGAGCGTCGCCACGGTCTGGGTCGTCGGAGGCCTGCTGTCCGGACCGCTGCACCTCGGCTACATCCCGTTCCGTGGCATCCTGCGCCGACCGGTCCTCACGCCGATCGCGCTCGGGCTGCTGTCGTCGGTCGTCTTCGTGCTCGGCGCGCTGGTCGCGCGCGAAATCCGGCCGCTGCGCGACTTCCTCGAGCATGTGCTCGCCCACGCGTCCCAAGGCAATCTCGTCCTTGTCCTTATCGTGACCTTAGTGAACGGGGCCGCTGAGGAGATCTTCTTTCGTGGCGCGCTGTTCGCCGCAATCGGGCGGCACTACCCGGTGATCGTCTCGACGATCGTGTACGCGCTTGTGACCGTGGCCACGCGCAATCCGATGCTCGTGTTCGCCGCAGTACTGATGGGAACGCTGTTCGCCCTGCAGCGCCGCGCATCGGGCGGGATCCTAGCGTCGATGATCACTCACCTCACGTGGTCGACGGTACTGGTGCTCGCCCTGCCGCCACTGCTCTCCACCTGACTCGTTCTGACAGTGGTTCAGGTCAACGGCTCGGCGACATAGGTCACCGTCAGAGCAATTCGCTCGGCGAGTCGGGCACGTCGACGGCGTGTTCGCGTAGCACTGCAATCGGCATCACGTCCAGCGCGCGCTCGTTGGTCGAGGCCAGCACCACCGGCGCCGCCACCCCGTCGGCGAAAGCGAGCAACCAACGTTGCGCGACCACGCACCACCGATCCCCAGGTTGCAGGCCGGGGAACTGGAACTCCGGTCGCGGCGTGAGCAGATCATTGCCGGTCTGTTGCTGGTGCGCGAGGAACTCCGGTGTCATCACCGCGCAGACGCCGTGCACGCCGATGTCCTCAGGTCCGACCGTGCAGCAGCCGTCCCGGTAGAAGCCGGTCACCGGATCACTGCCGCAGGGCTGCAGCTGCTCACCCAGCACGTTGCGTTGCTCGTCCACGTCGTCTGCCTCGTTGGTCAGTGGACGAGTCCGCCGCCGGAACCGACCGCGTCGATGAGCTGGTCGGTGTCCGCGAAGGTCTTCGCGATGACGGTGGTGCGCCGCACGTAGTGCCCGAGCGGGTACTCCATCGTCATTCCGATGCCGCCGTGCAACTGGATTGCCTCCTGGCCGATCAGCCGCGACGACAGGTCGATCTGGATCTTCGCTGCCTGCACCGAACGTCGACGCTCGGCGACCTCGTCGGCGCTCAGCGCGAGCCGGGCCAGCAGCGCCATGCTGCGCGCCTGTTCGAGCGCGACGTACATGTCGGCCGCGCGGTGCTGTAGCGCCTGGAACACCGCGATGGGCTGACCGAACTGGACGCGGGTCTTGAGGTAGTCGACGGTAAGCCAGAGCATCCGGTCCATCGCGCCGACCGCTTCGGCGCAGAGAACAGCGGTGGCGATGTCGAGGACGGCCTGGACGTGGGCAAGCGCTTCGGCAGGCGATCCGAGCGCCTGCGCCGGTGCGCCGTCGAGCAGGAGATCCGCGCCGCGCAGCCCGTCCTGCATCGGGTAAGCGTCGCGGCGCACGTCGGCGGCGTCGACGAGGAACAGCCCGATCTCGCCGTCCGGGGTGCGTGCCGTGACGACAATCCGGTCGGCGCTGTCTCCGCCGAGGACGGCGATCTTCGTACCGTTCAGTTCCCAGCGTCCGCCTTCGTTCACCGCCATCGTCGAGATGTCGGTCAGCGACCAGCGGGAGTCCGGCTCGGCGCAGGCGAACGCGAGCAAGGTCTCGCCCGCCGCGAGGAGCGGCAGGATCTCGGTTTTTTGCTCGGGACTACCGGCAAGCGCAACGAGTTGGCCGCCCAGCACGACGCTGGCCAGGTACGGTTCGAGCACGAGTGCGCGTCCGAAGCTCTCCATGACGACGGCGAGCTCGGCGACCCCCATCCCGGCGCCGCCGTACTGTTCCTCGAACGGCAGCCCGAGCAGCCCGAGTTCGGCGTATTGCTGCCACAGCTCTCGGCTCCATCCGGCCTCGGAATCGAGCAGCGCCAGGCGGGCGTTCGGGTCGTAGCGCTTCTCGAGCAGGCGGTCCACGGTGTCGGCGAGCATGCGTTGCTCTTCGGTGAGATCGAATTCCACAACAGGCTCCGGCTGCTCAGAACTTGAGAATGGCTTTGGCGATGATGGTGCGCTGGACCTCGCTCGAACCGCTGTAGATCGAGGCCTTGCGCCAGTTGAAGTAGGTCGGCATCGCGTCGAGCGCGCCCTCGGGCAGATGCCCGAATCCGGCGGGCACGCCCGTGTTATCGCGGTAGGCCAGCGCGGCGGGACCAAGCACGTCCACGAGCAGTTCGCTGGCCTCCTGCTGCAACTCCGAGCCCTTGAGCTTAAGCACGGACGAAACCGGGTCGGGCTTGCCCGGGCCGACCTTGCCCTCGCGCGCCAGCACCCGAAGCACCGACATTTCCAGCGCGCTGACCTCGACCTCGAGGCGGGTGAGCCGGGCTCGAAACAGCGGGTGATTCAGCAGCACCGCGCCTTCTGACCGGGTCTGCGCGGCGAGCCGCTTGATCCGGGTGATCCGCGACTTGATCAGACCTACCCCAGCGACGCCGGTGCGCTCGTTGCCGAGCAAGAACTTGGCGTAGTCCCAGCCCCGGTTTTCCTCGCCGACGAGCTGGTCGGCGGGCACCCGGACGTTGTCGAAGAAGACCTCGTTGACCTCGTACCCGCCGTCGATCAGCCGAATCGGACGGACCGTCACTCCCGGCGAGGACATCTCGATCAGGATGAAAGAGATCCCTTGCTGTTTCTTGACATTCGGGTCGGTGCGGACCAGGCAGAAGATCCAGTTCGCGTACTGCGCAAGCGTCGTCCACGTCTTCTGGCCGTTGACGACATAGTCGTCTGCGTCGCGCACGGCAGCGGTCTTCAGGGACGCGAGGTCCGAGCCTGCGTTGGGCTCGGAGAAGCCCTGGCACCACCAGATCTCGGCGCTGGCGGTCTTCGGCAGAAACCGGCTCTGCTGCTCGTCGTTGCCGAAGGTGGCGATAACCGGTCCGACCATTGCAGTGTTGAACGCGATGGGCGGCGGGACGTGGGCGAGCACCATCTCCTCGGCCCAGATGTGACGTTGCACCGGGCTCCAGTCGCGGCCGCCCCACTGCGCCGGCCAGTGCGGTACCGCGAGGCCGTTTGCGTTGAGGATCTGCTGCGTGGTCAGGATGTGCTCGCGCGTCGGATGTTCGCCGCGCGCGACCCGATCGCGGATGTCGCCAGGGATCTCGGACGTAAAGAACGCCCGCATCTGCTCGGCGAAGGCGCGTTCCTCCTTCGAAAGCGCGATGTCCATGAAGCTCCTGCCTGCGCGGTGCTGTGCGTCCCCGTCCAGCATGCCAGGCTCGTCCTCGTGACGAACCTAACGGTGCGCTGGGGGATTGCCGGCCCCGGCCGGATCGCGGACAACGTCGCCGCCGACTTCCCGTATGTCGACGGTGCCGAGTTGGTGGCGATCGGTTCGCGCTCCAAGGAGCGCGCTGCGGCCTTCGCGGCACGGCATGGTGCGCGGCGCGCGCACGGCTCGTACGCGGCGCTGATCGCCGATCCGGACGTGGACGCGATCTACATCGCCACCCCGCATCCGCAGCATCACGCAATCGCGATCGCGGCGCTGCGGGCGGGCAAGGCGGTACTCGTCGAGAAGGCGTTCACCGCCACGCTGGCCGGTGCGCGTGAGGTCTTCGCCGTCGCGCGGGAGCAGGGCGTGTTCGCGATGGAGGCGATGTGGACGCGCTTTCAGCCGGCGATGCTGCGCGTGCGGCAGTGGCTGGCCGACCGGGCGATCGGCGAGGTCCGCGCAGTGCAGGCCGATCTCGGCGTGGCGCATGAGTTCGACCCGCACGACCGGCTCTTCGACCCAGCCCTCGGCGGCGGCGCCCTGCTGGATCTCGGCGTCTACGTCGTGTCGTTCGCGCAGCAGGTGCTCGGCACGCCGGACCGCGTCGTGTGTCGCGGGTCGATCGGGCGCACCGGCGTCGAGGAGGAGGCCGCCTTGCTGCTGGGCTTTCCCGGCGATGCGGTAGCAGTCCTCGTCACGTCCCTGCGGAGCCCGCTGCCGGGACAGGCACGCGTCCTCGGCACCCGCGGGTGGATCGACGTGTTGCCCCGCTTCCATCACCCGACCCAGGCCGTCCTGCACCGCGACGGCGCCGAACCCGAACTGGTTACGCTGCCCGCGTCCGGCGCCGGCTATTCGCACGAGCTGGCCGAGGTCAGCGCCGCCGTCGTGGACGGACGGCTGGAGAGCCGCGTAATGCCGTTCGAGGACACCCTCACCGTCATGCAGGTGCTCGAGGACGCCGCGTCCCAGCTCGGGATCAGCTGGAGCGAGGAGGACAGCGTCCGGTAACTCAGCTCGGCTGGCTCACCTGAGTCAGCCGGATGTGGTTGCCGGACGGATCGCGGAACGCGGCATCGATGCCATACGGACGCTCCTCTGGCTCCTCGACGAATTCCACGCCTCGCTCGAGCAGTTCCTTGTGGCTCGCGCGGCAGTCGTCGGTGACGAGGAAGATCGTGCCGGCGAAACCCTTGCCCATCAGATCGCGGACCTGGTCGGCCGTGGCGTCGTCCATGACCGGTGCCCCCGGAATGGCCATCAGCACGATCGCGATGTCCGGCTGGCCGGACGGACCGACCGACAGCCATCGGAAGTCACCCATCTCCGGGAGCGTCACGTCGCTGCGGACCTCCATGCCGAGCTTGCGAGTGTAGAAGTCGAGCGCCTGCTGCTGGTCGTGCACCCACAGTTGCGCGCTGCCGATCTTGATCATTGTTGCCTCTCCTGTTCGGTTTTCCCTGAATGCGACGAGGTTATTGATCGCCGCGCCGGCCTGTCTTCTCCAAACGTGCGGTCTTGCGGACGGGCATGATGGGTTATGGCCTTCGACGTGCGCACCCGGCTCGGCAAGATCGTCTTCGAGCGCGTCGCGGGTGCCGAGGGACCGGCGCATCGCGATCGGATCCACAACGCCCCCGGGGAGCGCTGGTTCGCCGAAGGACGGCCGATCCGCATCGTCCACGCCGACTCGTCGATGTTCATCGGCGGGCTGCGTGCGCTGCTGCTGCAGTCCTTGCATCCGTTGGCGATGGCGGGCGTAGCCGGACACTCCGACTACCGCGGCGATCCCTGGGGCCGGTTGCAGCGCACCAGCTACTTCCTGGCTGTGACGACGTTCGGCCTGGCCACCGATGCCGAAGCCGCGATCGCGCGCGTGCAGGCGGTGCACAAGCGGGTGCGTGGCGTAGCCGAGGACGGACGCGCTTACTCCGCCGCGGACCCGCACCTGCTGCGCTGGGTGCACCTGGCCGAGGTCGACAGCTTCCTGAGCACATACCAGCGCTACGGCACGGCGTCGCTGGACGCCCACGGTCGCGACGGGTACGTCGCGGACACCGCGGTCGTTGCACGCGCGCTGGGCGTCGTCGATCCGCCGACGTCGGAGGACGAGTTGCGGGCCCAGCTGGACTCCTACCGTCCCGAACTGCAGGGCAGCGCGGAGGCTCGGTCTGCCGCGCGCTTCCTGCTGCTGCGCCCGCCGCTACCGGCGATCGCTCGCGCTCCCTACGCCGTACTCGCCTCGGCATCGGTGGCGTCGCTGCCCGCCTGGGCGCGCTGGCCGCTGCGCCTGCCGTACCTGCCGCTGACCGAGGCCACCGTCATCCGCCCTGCGGGAACCGGCATCGTCCGGACTCTGCGCTGGATCACGACTGCGGCGCCGAAGGCCGCCTGAATGATCTCGGTTCGCGACGTCCGGCAGGCAACGAGTCAGACGGTGTGGGCTGGTCCGCCGGATCGCGCAGCGCTCAAGGGTCCGGGCGCGAGAGTTCCGCAGCCACCCTGCCGCAGCCACAGTGCCGCAGCTACCAGGAGTTCCCGATGACAATGAAGCCTTCGCCAAGCTGGCGCCAGGTGCTGGCCTTCACCGTGTCGGCCATCGCCATGTGCGCCACGCTTACCGCCGCCACGCTGCCCGCGGATGCAGCCTCCCGAACGCCGCGTGACGCGGTCGGGTACCGCATCCACCCGGTGCATGCGGGCTCGCGCTACCTGGCGCTCGGCGACTCGGTGCCCTTCGGTTTCCGCGAGGCGACGAACCAGCCGCTCCCTGATTACACGGACGCGGCGAGCTTTGTCGGTTACCCGGAAGACGTCGCTGCTGAGCTCTCGCTACGGACAGCCAATGCCTCGTGTCCCGGTGAGACGTCGGCAAGCCTCATCCACGCCTACGCGCCGAGTAACGGGTGCGAGAGTGCCGCGGGTGGTTCCGGGCCCGGTTACCGGGACGCGTTTCCCTTGCACGTGGGATATCGGGCTTCGCAGCTGCACTTCGCTGTCCACTACCTGCAGGGGCACCGTGACACCCGGCTGGTGTCTTTGATGATCGGCGCGAACGACGCTCTCCTGTGTCAGGGGAGCACCGCCGACCACTGCGTCAGTGAACTGCCGGCAGTGCTGAACCAGATCGCAACGAACGTCGCGACGATCCTGAAACGCATTCGCGGCGAAGCCGGCTACCGCGGCCAGATCGTGATCGTTAACTACTACTCGCTCAACTACTCATCGCCCTTGGCCAACGCGCAGAGCCAGACTCTGAACCAGGCCGTGGACGCGGGCGCCAAGTCGCATCACGTCCGATTCGCGGACGGCTTCGGCACATTTCAGCGGGCCGCCGCGCAAGCCGGAGGCGACAGCTGCGCTGCAGGACTGCTCACGACGCTCAGCACCGGCGGCTGCGGCGTGCACCCGAGTGTCGCCGGCCAGGAGCTACTCGCCGGGGCGATAGAACGCGTCGTCAGCAAGCGCTGACCCGCGGAGGACAATCACCGGACCGGCGCGACTTCGCTCGACGTGCGGTGGTGCGGACGCCCGTACGCCCGTACGACGCACGCGGGTACCAGCGCGTACCTGGACGCCGGCGGGAACGCGGCGCGGTACGCGGTCGGCGACCTGCCGAACATTCGCCCGAAGCTCGTGGTGAACGACCCGACACTCTGCAGGCCGACGCTGCAGCAGATGTCGGCGACACTGCGATCGGTCGAGCGCAGCAACGCGGCCGCCCGCTCGAGGCGACGGGTCAGCAGGTAGGTGTGCGGCGACTCGCCGAACGCGCGACGGAACTCCCGGCTGAAGTGTGCGCGCGACAGGCCGGCCGCGCGGGCCAGGTCCGCGACCCCGACCGGCTCGAAATAGCGGGCGTCTACGAGGTCCTTGGCGCGCAACAGATGGCGGGCCGGCGGTAGGGAGGACATCAGCGCCCAGTATCGCCCGCGGCCAGCAACCGGTCCACGAACCCGACCTGGCTCGCGACCAGCTTGATCCGCGCGAGGTCCGGCGGGACCCACTGCGCGCTGTCGATCTCGGGGAACGCCTGCACCCGTCCGGACTTCGGTGGCCACTCTAGGTCGAAGGTATTGCTCAGCACCCGGGAGGTGTCGAAGTCGGCCTCCCCCGCCCATACGGTCAGCCGCTTGCCGCCCGGCAACCGGTCGCTGCCCAGATGCAGGTAGTGGAGGTCCGGTGCCGGCGAGCCGAGCTCCTCGGCGAACTCCCGGCACGCCGCGGCAAACGGGTCCTCGTCCGCGCCGTACTCGCCCTTCGGGATGCTCCAGGCGCGGTCGTCCTTTCGCGCCCAGAACGGACCGCCCATGTGCGCGATCAGCACCTCGAGCGCGGGACGTCGCCGGTACAGCAGCAGCCCGGCGCTCAGCTTGCCAGCCACCGGCCCATTCAACCCCGACGCGTGGCGGCCGCGCTGCTCCGAACTCGGGCCCCAGCTCGGGCGGTGGCCGATGCCCCTGGCCACTGCCGATCGGATCCAGGTGTTCGCGCCGGACGACCTGCTCGCCGCGTCTTGTCCGGGTGGCTGACTTCGGCCTACTCTTAGCCAGGCTTGACGCGTACCACGAAACGAGTTGTCTCATGCGCAACAAAATGGCCAATGATGGTCTGCGCCGCCTGCTCGCTCACGCTCGGTACGAGGTCCTGCCCACTACGTCGTGTGAACAGATGGTGCTCGAACACCTGCCCCGTGGCTTCACGGTAACCGTCACCGCCTCCCCGTCGAAGGGGCTCGAGGCGACGCTGGGCCTCACCGAGCGGTTGGCCGCGCACGGCTACGACGTGGTGCCGCACCTGGCCGCCCGGATGGTGTCCGGACGGTCCGAGCTGGCCGAGATCTGCGCGCGGTTGGTGCCCATCGGGGTCCGGACCATCTTCGTGCCGGCCGGCGACGCGGACCCACCTGCCGGCGACTACCACGCGTCCCTGGACCTGCTCGAGGACCTCACCGAACTCGGCAGGCCGTTCCCGAACGTGGGCGTCACCGGCTACCCGGAATCGCATCCGTCGATCAACGACGACCTCACGATTCAGGCGATGTGGGACAAGCGTCGATTTGCCACCCAGGTGGTGAGCAACCTGACCTTCGATCCGGCGACCCTGCAGTCCTGGCTGCGGCGGATGCGAGCGCGGGGGGTCACCCTGCCCCTGCTGGTCGGCGTTCCCGGCCCAGTGGACCGGACGAAGCTGCTGATGATGGCCACCAAGATCGGTGTCGGGGAGTCGACCAGGTTCCTTGCCAAGCACCGTGGCACACTCACCCGACTTGCTGCGCCAGGCGGCTTCACCGGTGAACGGTTCCTCGAGCGGAGCGCTGCTGCGCTGAGTGCGCCGCAAGCGCTGGTTGCCGGTCTGCACGTGTTCACCTTCAACCAGGTCGCCGAGACCGAGCGGTGGCGACAGGCCCTGCTGGCGCGCCTGGGCGGCCCGATCAGCGCGGTCAGCTGAGCTGGGTCAGCGCGGCTTCCTGCGTTCGCTCGCAAGCTCCGCTCTCGGCGCGATCAGGGCGGCGAGCTCGCGTTCCAGACCGGCGCTCCCGGTTTCGACGACGGTGAGCGGCAACCCGATGCTCTGGGCGGCATCGGTGGCGAGGGCACGCAGTTCCTCGTCCGGGTCCTGGGCGAGCCAGACCACCCGGGTGTACTGGCCGAAGTAGGAGTCACGCAGCTCGGGATAGCGGTCCAGACCGAGTTCGCGCAGCACCGTGCGCGCGAACGAGCGCACCAAGAAGTCGGTGAACAGGTACGTCCCCGGCTGCTGTTCGAAGTAGCCACGCAACCGGGACGGTCCGGCGAACACGTCGTAGCAGTGCAGGCCCCGCAGCCGCCGCACTCCCAGCCGCTCGCAGACCGCGTCGAGCGAGCCGTACGTGCCGCAGTCGGCGTACCCGATCGCCACCGCGCCGTAGTGCGGCAGCAGATCTGTCGCCAGGGCCTCGACGCGTCCCGCGATCAGGTGCGGCTGGTTGTGCAGCAACGGCGGCAGCGGGTGCACGTCCACCGGCCAAGCGTGACGGACCACGATCCGCTCGGCGGGTTGCGCCAGAGCACCACACGCGATGAACGCCAACCGGTTAGACCGGGAAGGCGAGCTGGTCGACGAACTTGTCGTTGAAGTCGGTACGGTCGGAGAGCTCGACATAACGCACCTCCTCCAGCAACGCGGCCGCTCCAGCCCGTTCCCGCTGGCTGAGCAACACCATCTTCGCCCCTTCTCCGGCGACGTTGCCCGCCGAGACGATGCGCAGCACCGGCAGCCGAGGCACCAGACCGATGCGCACCGCGGCCGCCGGAGACAGGTAGCTGCCGAAGGATCCGGCGAGCAGCACTTGCTGCACGTCGGCCGGCCCGACCCCGAACTCCTCGAGCAGCAGCGACCAGCCGGTCGCGATGGCGGCCTTGGCGAACTGCAGCTCCCGGATGTCGCGCTGGGAGAGGTACACCGCGTCCTGGGTTTCGGTTGCCGGATCGGCTCGGTACAGGACGAAGACGCGTTCCTCGCCGATCCGGGTCAGCCGGTCGGCCAGCGTGGGTGCGATCGTCCTCGCCTGCTCGTCGGCGACGAAGCGGCCCGAGCCGTCCACCAGACCTGCTTTGACCAGCTCGGCGACCACGTCGACCAGGCCGGACCCGCACAGGCCGGCCGGGGCGATGTCCCCGATCACACCGAGCTCGACGTCCGTACCCAGCTTGACGACCTCGATCGCCCCGTCCGCAGCGCGCATCCCACACCGGATCGCGCCGCCCTCGAACGCCGGCCCGGCCGGGGCCGCGGTGGAAAGGATCCGCTCACCGTCGCCGAGCACGATCTCGCAGTTCGTCCCGACGTCGATGAACAGGCGCAGCCGCTTGTCCCGGTCCATGCCGGTCGCGAGGATCCCGGCGACGATGTCGCCGCCGACGTAGGCGCCGAGCGCTGGGAACGTCACCGCGCGCGCACCCGGATGGACGGACAGCCCCAGGTCGCTAGCCAGTACGACTGGCGGTGTCGAGCAGGACATCACGAACGGGGCGACCCCGAGCGGCTCGGGGTCTATTCCCAGCACGAGAGCGGTCATCGTCGCGTTGCCGGCGAGGGCGACCTCGTAGACCTCGGCGGGATCAACGCCGCCCTCGGTGCAGACTTCGGCCGCCAGCTCGGCGAGCGTCTCGTGCGCGGCGGTGCCGAGCCGGGCGAGCGCGGACGGGTCCATCATGGTGGCGCTGATCCGCGTGATCACGTCCCCACCGAACGGCTGCTGCTTGTTGAGCACAGACCGGACGGCGAGCGGGGTTCCGGTGGTCAGGTCGAGCAGGGTGGCGACCACCGTGGTGGTGCCCAGGTCGAACGCGATCGCGAACTGACGCCCAGTGGTGTCGCCCGGTTCCACGTCGATCAACGCCTCGTCGACCACGACTGCGGTCACCCGGAAGTCGGAGTCGCGCAGCACCTTCGGCAACCGGCGCAGGACATGCAGATCCGCCTGCGGCTCGAGATCGTCGATGGCCCCGAGCAGCCGGGCAAGGTCGCTGCGCTGGTCGGACAGGGACGGCTCGTCCAGCTCGACGTAACGCTTCTGGACCGCGGGCCGCAGGATGACCTGACGACCGACGCCGACCGTCGCGGCCTTGGGCCGAGTGACGAGTGGCGGGACGTGCACCCGGAGGTTCTGGGTCGCCTGCGCGATGCAGGCCAGTCGCCATCCGTCGCGCAGCTGGTCCGGGGTGAAAGCCCGGACGTCGAGTCGCCCGACCGGCACGACGCCGGTGAGGATCTGGACCTTGCATTTCTTGCACGTCCCGTGCCCGCCGCAGGTGGAGTCGATCGCGATCCCGTTCCAGCTCGCGCCGTCGAAGACCGTCACTCCCGGTGGTACCCGCACCGAACGCTCGGCCGGAAGGAACATCATCTCGACCCGGCCGCTGCCGTCGTGCGCTTCGGTATCCCGCGTCGCGGGGGCATCGATCAGACCCTCTCGCCGGTAGCTGTCCAGGTCGGCCTCCACGGCGGACGGTGGCAGCAGGAATTCCGACGAGGTCGGTTCGGTCATGTAGCCGCGGCCTGCCGGGCCCGATGGGCGGCGATCCAGGCGCCACCCCACTCGTCGTGGCCGAGCAGCAGATCCGCTGCCTTCACCGCTTCGACGATCTGTGGGGTCCGGGTGTCCATGATCGCGCTGGTCAGCCCGGCTGCCATCGCGATCGGCAGGAACGCGGCGCCGAGCGTGTGCCGTCCCGGCATTCCGAACGAGACGTTGGACGCGCCGCACGTCATGTTCAACCCGTACTCGTCGCGGATCCGCCGGATCGTGGTCAGCGTCGTCTGCACGTAGGAGCTGTCCGCGCCGATCGGCATCGCCAGCGGATCGATCAGGATGTCCTCGATCGCGATGCCGTATTCCGTCGTGGCGACGTCGACGATCTTCTTCACCAGCTCGAGCCGCTTGTCGGACTCCATCGGGATCTCATCGGCATCGTTGGGCAGCGCGATCACCGCCGCGTCGTACTTCTTGACCAGCGGGAGCACCGCGGCCATCCGGTCGTCCTCGGCGGTGATCGAGTTGACGAGGGCCCGTCCCTGGTAGGCGGCCAGACCCGCCTCGAGCGCTTCGATGACGGACGAGTCGATGCAGATCGGCAGGTCGGTGCGTTCCTGTACCAGCCTGATGGCACGCGAGAGCAGGTCGGCTTCGTCGGTGAGCGGGACGCCCATGTTGACGTCGAGGACGTCGGCGCCGCCTGCCACCTGTGCCGCCACGTCCCGCTCGATCGCGGAGAGGTCGCCCCGCCGCAGCTGCTCCTGGAACAGCTTGCGACCGGTCGGGTTGATCCGCTCGCCGATCAGGCAGAACGGCCGGTCATGCCCGAGCACGACCTCCTTCGTGGCCGACCGCAGCACGGTTTCGTGAGTCATGCGGGTGTCAGCGATCGGCGCCGTTGGATCAATTCCTTGGCCTTCTTCACCGTCGCGGACGCATCGGCCGCGTAGCCGTCCGCACCCACGGCGTCGGCATACTCCTGGGTGACCGGGGCGCCCCCAACCATGACGATCACGCTCTCGCGCAGGCCCGCCTTCTGCAGCGCGTTCAGGTTGGCCTTGAACATCGGCATCGTCGTGGTCAGGAACGCGGAGAACCCGACGATGTCAGGCTCGTGCTCGGTGATCGCGGCCACGAACTTCTCCGGAGCTACCTGGACGCCGAGGTCGATCACCTCGAAGCCGGCTCCTTCCAGCATGATGTTGACCAGGTTCTTACCGATGTCGTGCACATCGCCCTTCACCGTGCCCATCACGAACTTCCCGATCGTCTGCACCCCGGTCTCGGCGAGCAGCGGGCGCAGCACCTCCATCGCGCCGGCCATTGCCCGTCCGGCTATCAGCATCTCCGGGACGAAGAAGTCACCGCGTTCGAATCGCGCGCCGACCTCCTCCAGCGAGGGGATCAGCGCGTCGAAGAGCAGCGTCTGCGGATCCATCCCTTGCTGCAGCGCGTCATTGGTCATTGCCAGGACTGCGGGGGCGTTCCCGACGAGGGTCTCGTCGTACAGCCCCTGCAGGATCTCATCTGGTGTCATGCGACGCCTTTCGTACGGATCCGAGGACGGAGTAGTTGCGACAACGACTCCCCGTGCTTCATCAACAGCCGACCGGTTTCGTCCAGGCCCTTTCCCAATCGGGCGGTGGGTCCGGAGACACCGAGCGCGGCGATCACCTCACCGTCCGCGCCGTGCACCGGAACGGCCGCCGCATCAAGCCCGATCTCCAGCTCCTCGCGAGTGACCGCGTATCCGCGACGGCGGATGACGGCGATCTGGCGGCTCAGCGCAACCGACGTGGCCAGCGAATGCGGGGTGAGCTGCTCCAGGCGACCGACCGGCGGGGCGAGGCAGCCGAAGGCATAGAGCACCTTGCCCAGCGACGAGCAGTGCGCGGGGACACTCACCTGCATCCAGTCCCGGGCACCGAGCATGTAGGTCGAGTTGACCTGGGCGATCTGGACCACGGTTTCGCCGCGCGCGACGGCGAGGTTCACCGTCTCGCCGGTCTCCGCGCCGATCTGACGCAGAATCGGCTGTGCCAACCGCGCGACCTGAGACCAGGGGTCATGGCGGGCGGCATACAACGCAAACAGCGCACCGGCGGAGTACGCACCGCCCGCATCGCGCTCGAGCAGGTGGTTGCTCTCCAAGGCCGCGAGCAGGCGCGAGGTCGTGGACCGGGCCAAGCCGGATTCCTCGAACAGCTCGGTGAAGCTGATCGGCTCGTCCGCCTGGACCACCATGGTCAGCAGCTGGGCCGCGCGGTTGACGGCCTGCGCCCCGGTATTGCTCATCCGCACCCCGACCGCGCCAGTTTCATAATGTGGAATTCTACTCCCATATTATGAGGCTAAGATCCGCGTGACACCAGGTCAAGGAGGTACGGACGATGTTTCGCAACACCATGCCGCGCTACGAGGTGCTCTCCGCTGACGCGATGGCCGCGCTGGACAAGGGCTGGCGTCGCATCGTCAGCGAGATCGGCGTCGAGTTCGTCTCCGACCGGGCGCTCGAGCTGTTCCGAGCGGCCGGCCAGCGGGTCGAGGAGAACACCGTCTTCCTCGATCCCGACTTCGTCCTGGACCAGGTGTCCAAGGCGCCCCGCGAGTTCGACGTCGCCGCGCGCAATCCGGCAAACTCGGTTCACATCGGCGGCGACTCGATGGCGTTCGGAGCGGTGTACGGGCCGCCGTTCGTCCGGCAGGGTGAGGTCCGACGCGACGCGACGATGGACGACTACCGGTCCTTCACCAAGCTGGCGCAGTCCTTTCCCGTCCTGGACTCTGCCGGTGGGGTGATCTGCGAACCGAATGACACTCCCCTGGACTCCCGCCACCTCGACATGACGCTTGCCCTGCAGACGCTGACCGACAAGGTCTACATGGGCAATGTGGTCTCCGGGGTGAACGCGCGGGACACCATCGAGATGAGCTCGATACTCTTCGGCGGCCGCGAGACAATCGAAGAAACACCGGTCACCATCTCGTTGATCAACTGCAACTCACCGTTGCGGTGGGACGACCGGATGCTCGACGCGCAATGGGAGTATTCGTCGGCCAACCAGGCGGTCGTGCTCACGCCGTTCATCCTGATGGGCGCGATGTCCCCGGTCACCATCCCGGCCGCGCTGGTCCAGCAGATCGCCGAAGCCCTGTCCGGGATCGCGCTGTCCCAGCTGATCCGTCCCGGCTGCCCGGTGATCTTCGGATCGTTCCTGTCCAACATCGACATGCAGTCCGGCTCGCCCACCTTCGGCACGCCGGAGTCCGCAATGGGACTGCTGTGTACCGGTCAGATCGCGCGGCACTTCGGGCTGCCGTTCCGGACCGGCGGGGCGATGACCTCGTCCCAGGTCCCGGACGCCCAGGCGGGGTATGAGGCGCTGATGACGATGCTGCCGACCTTTCTCGCCGGGACGAACTGGGTGATGCACTCGGCGGGATGGCTCGAGGGTGGCCTGGTCGCGGGGTACGAGAAGTTCGTCATCGACATCGAGCTGCTGCAGATGATGCGTGCGCAGTTCACCCCGCTGGAGATCGACGAGTCATCGCTGGCGTTCGACGCGCACCTGGAAGTGGGGCACGGCGGGCACTTCCTGGGTGCGGCGCACACCATGGACCGGTTCCGCACCTGCTTCTACCGTCCGCTGCTCTCGTCGTCGGAGAACTACGAGCGGTGGATGCGCAACGGTGGGGTGGACGCCGCCGGTCGCGCCGAGAAGATCTACCAACAGCGGCTGGCCGACTTCCAGGCGCCCCCGCTCGACGACGCGATCCGCGAGGAACTCGAGGCGTACGTAACCCGGCGACGCGCCGAGCTCGGCGACTGAGCCCGACACCGTGCGGCGCCGTCGACCTTCATGCTCCACCGGCCATAGGTCCACCCGCGCATGAAGATCGCGGCGGATTCTTGATCAGCGGAATACGACGGTGCGGTTGCCGTTGAGCAGCACCCGGGTCTCGGCGTGCCAGCGCACGGCGCGGGAGAGCACCTGGCTCTCGACGTCGCGTCCGGCTGCCACCAACTGGGTTCCGCTCAGCGAGTGGTCCACCCGGATCACGTCCTGTTCGATGATAGGACCCTCGTCGAGGTCCGGACTCACGTAGTGGGCGGTCGCGCCGATCAGCTTGACGCCGCGCTCGAAGGCCTGCTGATAGGGCCGTGCCCCCTTGAAGCTGGGCAGGAACGAGTGATGGATGTTGATGGCCCGTCCCTCGAGGGACTCGCATACCTCGTCGGAGAGCACCTGCATGTAGCGGGCCAGGACGACCAGGTGGATCCCGAGCGAGTGCACCAGCGACATCAGCTCGGACTCTGCGTCGGACTTGCTGGCGGCGCTCACCGGGATGTGATGGAAGGGAATCCCGTAGGACTTGGCCAGGCGCTCGAGGTCGGTGTGGTTGGACACGATCGCCGGGATCTCGATCGAGAGTGCGCCGGTGCTCTGCCGGTAGAGCAGGTCGTTGAGGCAGTGGCCCTCTTTCGAGACCATCACCAGGGTTCGGTACTTCGCGTCCGCCGTCCACATCTCCCAGCTCATCTGGGACGCTTCGGCCACCGGCGCGAACGACGAGCGAAGCCGGTCCAGAGTCATCGCGGCGTCGTAGATCTCGAAGTGCACCCGCATGAAGAAGCGCTGCTCGAGCCGGTCGTCGTACTGCTGGCTCTCCAGGATGTTGCCGGAGGAGTGGACCAGGAAGGAGGCGACCGCGAACACGATGCCCGGCCGGTCCGGGCAGACGATGGTCAGGACGTACTCCGGATGCCGTGTGGCGGTCATCGGGGTCTCCCTCGCGGTTGCGGAATGCACAACCTAGTCTGCTATACGCAACAGAGCTGCGCTAGTATCGCGCAATGAGCAACACCGGGGGGACGTCATCCAGCGTCCAGTCGGTCGAGCGGGCGCTCGCCATCCTCGAGATTCTCGCGCGATCGGGCGAGGCCGGGGTGACCGGGATCGCCACCAAGATCGGCGTGCACAAGAGCACCGCATTCCGCTTGGTGTCCACGTTGGAGCAGGGCGGGCTGGTCGAGCAGTCCGAGGATCGCGGCAAGTACCGACTCGGAATGGGGATCCTACGCCTGGCCGGAGCCACCACCGCCCGGCTCGACGTCGTCCAAGAGGCCCGACCGATCTGCCGCAGGTTGGCGTCGGGCACTGGCGAGACGGTCAACATCGCGGTGCTCTCCGACCGCGCCGCGCTGTACGTGGATCAGGTCGCCGGCGCCTCGTCCTTGCAGCCGCACAACTGGGTGGGCCAGCACATCCCGCTGCACGCCACGTCCAACGGCAAGGTCCTGCTCAGCGGGCTGACCGAGGACGAACTCAGCCGGACCCTCGGCTCGCTGCCCGCCTACACCGACACCACGATCACCACCATGCGCGGGCTGTGCCGAGAGCTCGACGAGGTGCGCCAACGCGGTTACGCGACCGCGGTCGACGAGCTGGAGGTCGGGCTGACCGCGGTGGCCGCACCGATCCGGAATGCGCACGGAGACGTGATCGCCGCTATCAGCGTGTCCGGCCCGTCGTTCCGTCTCGATGCGGGTCGGGTCGACGCCGTGTTGCCCACACTGCTCGAGGCGGCCGGCGAGGTGTCGCACCGCCTCGGCTGGGGAGAGCGCTGACGCCTCGAGCATGCACCCAGGAGCGTCGCTCGCTGGCGGATCTGGTCCGCGCCGAGATCGTCGAAATCGCGCGACGCCCCACCATGTCCGAGATGCTCGCTCGCCTGGCTGGACGCCCCGTCCTGAACTGGTCGAACCGCCTGAGTCCGGCTGTTGCTTATCGTGCTGGCGGTTGTATGATTCGCAACAACAGACGGACGAAAGAGGTGGGCGCAGATGGCAGCCGTTCCGCGCACTGCACGGGTCGTGGTGGTCGGCGCGGGCATCGTCGGCAACAGTCTCGTGTACCACCTGGCCCGGCTGGGCTGGCGCGACATCGTGCAGATCGACAAGGGTCCGCTGCCCAACCCCGGCGGCTCGACCGGTCACGCGTCGAACTTCATCTTCCCGGTCGACCACTCGCGCGAGATCACCGATCTGACCCTGGACAGCATGCGCCAGTACCAGGAAATGGGTGTCTTCACCGAGTCCGGCGGCATCGAGGTGGCCCGCACCGCGGAGCGGATGCAGGAACTCCGGCGGCGGATGGCGTCGGCGAAGGCATGGGGAATCCCGTCCGAGCTGCTGACCCCGGAACAGGTCGCCGAGAAGGTGCCGTTCCTCGATCCGTCCGTGATCGTCGGTGCGTTTTACACCCCGAGCGTCGGTGTCGTGGACTCGCTGCGCGCCGGCACGATCATGCGCGAGCGAGCGCAGGAGCTCAACGCGCTGACCGTCGTCGCAAACGCCGAGGTGACCGGCATGACGGTCGAGGGCGGACGGATCAAGACCGTGCAGACCACCACCGGTGACATCGACGCCGAGGCCGTAGTGATCGCGTGCGGGGTCTGGAGCCCCAAGCTCGCCAAGATGGCCGGCGTGCACATCCCGCTGACACCCGCAGTGCATCAGATGATCAGCGTCGGCCCGGTCCCCCAGCTCGCGGAGACGGTCGGCGAGATCTCGTTCCCGATCGTCCGCGACATGGACACCTTCTGCTACGAGCGCCAGCACGGCAGCGACATGGAGGTCGGCTCCTACGCGCACCGGGCGATCCTGCACGACCCCGAGGACATCCCGTCGATCGAGCAGGCCAGGCTCTCGCCGACCGAGCTCCCGTTCACCGACGAGGACTTCGACCCGCAACTCGAGCAGGCGCTCGAGCTGATGCCCGACATCCTCGGCAACGACCAGGCCGAGATCCGGTACGCGATCAACGGATTGCTCTCGCTGACACCGGACGGCGCTCCCGTCCTCGGCGAGAGCCCGGAGGTCAAGGGCGTCTGGTCCGCAGCCGCCGTGTGGGTGAAGGAGGGCCCGGGCGTCGGGCGCCTCGTCGCGGAGTGGATGACCGACGGCAACCCCGAGTACGACGCGCACGGCACCGACATCGCCCGCTTCTACCCGCACCAGCGGTCCAAGCAGCATGTCGCCGCCCGGACCAGCGAGGGATTCAACAAGACCTACGGCATCGTGCACCCGTCCGAGCAGTGGGAGAGCAACCGCAACGTGCGCCTGGCGCCGATGCATTCGAGCCAGCGCGAGCTCGGCGCGGTGTTCTTCGAGACGGCCGGCTGGGAACGACCACACTGGTACGCGTCCAACGAGGTGCTGCTGGGCGATTTCGGCGACGCCGTGCTGCCCCGCGAGGCGGAGTGGGACGCCCGCTGGTGGTCGCCGATCATCAACGCCGAGCACCTCGCGATGCGCGAGCGTGCCGGCTACGTCGACCTGTCCGCGTTCGCGATCTTCGACGTGGTCGGACGCGGTGCACTCGACGCGGTCCAGGCGATCGCGGTCGGCCAGCTGGACGTCGCTCCGGGGCGGGTCGTCTACACGCCGGTCCTCGATGGACGGGGCGGTTTTCGTGCCGACCTGACGATCATGCGCCTGGCCGAGGACCGGTTCCGGGTCGTCACCGGCGGCGCCAACGGCAATGTGGACCGCAAGTGGTTCCGCGACCACATGCCAGCCGATGGATCCGCAACCGTTGTCGATCTGACCTCCTCGTTCACGACGATCGGGCTGTGGGGCCCGCGTGCGCGCGACATCCTGGGCTCGCTGACCGAGGCCGACATCAGCCACCAGGCGTTCAAGTTCGGCACCTGCCGCGACCTCGAGGTGGGCTCGCTGTCCGTCCTCGCCTCGCGGATCTCCTATGTCGGCGAGCTCGGCTGGGAGCTGCATATCGCGATGGAGCAGGGCGGGCGGCTCTGGGACCTCGTCCGCGAAGCCGGTCAGTCGCACGGTGCCGTGCCGGTCGGCCTCGGTGTCTACGGCACCACGGGACGCATCGAAAAGGGCTATCGCGCGCACGGCGCCGAGCTCGACACCGAGCGGACGATCGTCGAGGCCGGGATGATGCGCCCGAAGGTCAAGGACGCCGACTTCGTCGGCCGGGACGCGTACCTCAAGCAACGGGAGAATCCGCCCGAGTCGGTGCTGTGCACTTTGACGGTCGACGACCACACGTCCGCGGACGGCACCAAGCGTTACATGCTCGGTGGGGAACCGGTCGTCACCCCCGATGGAGCGCCGCTCATTGACGGGCACGGACATCGCGCTTATGTCACCACCGCCGGCTCGGCGCCCTCGCTCGGCAAGCATCTACTCATGGCCTACCTGCCGCCGGATGCCGCTGTCCCGGGAAGCCGGCTCGCGGTCGACTACTTCGAACAGCGCTATCCGGTGACCGTTGCCGCGGCGGACGCGACCGCGCTGTTCGATCCGGACAACGCACGGATCCGGAGCTGAGCCCGTGAATGTCCTGGTCTGCATCAAGCGCGTCCCCGACGTGTCCGGCGAGGTGCTGCTCACCGAGGACGCGCAGTCGGTGGACGCCCGGCATGTGGGTTTCACGGTCAGCCCGCACGAGGAGTGCGCCGTGGAGCTGGCGACCCAGCTCGCAGGCGTATCCGGCGGTATGGCGACTGTGCTCAGCCTCGGTCCGGCCGAGAGCGTCGAGCAGTTGCGCAACGCGATGGCAGTGGGGTGTTCGGACGGCGTCCTGATCGAGGCC
>JALZAI010000414.1 GCA_030948475.1 Actinomycetota bacterium | reverse complement strand
GCCCGGCGGCGGCGTGCGTGCTGGATGGCTCGGGCTCGGGGGTCGCCTCGGAATGGCCCGGAGCGTCATCGGGCGGAAGATAGCCGCGCGGAGTGTCGTCGTCTGAGTTGCCGCTGATCGCCCCGCGGAAGTCCCGGATGCCCTTGCCGAGCGTCTTGGCCACCTCGGGCAGCCGCTTGGGCCCCAGCACGAGTAATGCGATGACGAGCACGAACAGGAGGTGCGTCGGCTGCAGGATGTCTCCGACCATGACCCCTCAGGGTAGCTGGCGCGGCGTCTGACGAGCGTCACGGGGTGCCCGGCCCGGGTTAGCGGCCGCGGCCGGGTTGGCGCGCACGAGGCGGATGGCCACCGACGACGACGTAGATCCGCCGGCTGTCGGCGGGCGCGTAGGGGTAGTCGCCCATCGGCAGCGAGGCGACCTGGAACCAGAAGGATCGGTACACCGACGGCTGGCCGGCTCCGAACGTGTAGGTGGTTTTGAAGCGGCCGGAGCCGGTGACATGTTCGTGGACGCCGTAGGTGGTGAACGACCGCCCGAGACCGATCCGCAGACGCACGAGCGCGCCTCCTGCCGGCAGGTAACCGCCCGCGAGCCGGCCGGTGAGCCGCACCGTGGCGCCCCACGGCACGTGGCGCGGGGACACGCGCAGCAGCTGGACGTTGGCCGGCACGATCAGGTGGACCGATCCTGAGGACGCGCTCTCCGAGCTCGGGTCGCCGTCGTAGACCGCCTCGACCAGACGGGACGGACCCGGGGGGAGCCGAGCCGTCCAGGTGCCGTCCGGCCTGGTGGTGGCCCTGGCGGCTTCGGTGAAGTCGTTGGCGCCGTTGGCCGGCGCCGTCAGCAGACGCACGAGGTGTCCGGCGATGGCAACGCCGGTCGCTGTACCCAGGTACCCTCTCACGGTTGTGCCGTGGCCAAGCCTGACATGCCGCGAGCTTCGCACGACGGTGCGAGGCGACACGACAACTCGCACGATCCTGATCCGTCTGACCCTGACGATGTGACCGCGGCGGCGGACTCGGACGAACACGGCGGTCCGGCGACGCACAGTGCGCGGGTGACAGCGCACCACTCTCTCGACCTGGTTCCGTGTGCGCGTCCGGACCCTGACCGGCTTTCCGTGACGGTGGACGGTGATCCAGCGACCGAGGACCTTGACCGGCACGCGGGCGCGACGACAGCGCAGCCCGACCAGCTTGTCGAAGCCGATCCCCATCACGGTCGGCTGACCGATCTTCAATGACGAGGTGGCGGTCGACGACTCGGCGCCATTTCCCGCGGGGTCCGTCGCATTGTTGAGCGCGCTGCAGCTGACCGAATGCTGGCCGATCCCGCTGACCGGAACGTCGGCGCTCGCGCCGAAGACCGTCTGGGGCGGTCCGCCGTCGACCGTGCAGACGATCCGTGAGATCCCAGACGGCCCCGCCGTCGCCGTGGCGGCGACGTACTGCGTGCCAGCCGTGGACGGTGCGTCCGTGGGGCCGGCCAGCGCGACCGAGGGGGGCTGATTGTCGACGTGGATCGCCGTCACGCTGCTCGACCCGGTGTTGAGGCCTGCCGCATCGACCCCGGAAGCGGTCAGCTGGTGGTTGCCGTTGATGAACTGTGTGGTGTGAACCGTCGCATTGAGTCCGCCCGCGCTCGCCGCGTCGCATTGATGCCACGCTGATGTGTCGGCTGGGAACGATTGGCTGGCCACGAGCTGGCCGTCGATCGCCGCCGACAGCGAGCAGATTCCAGAGGGAGAATCACCGTTGACCAGTAGGGGCCAGTCGCCGCGGACCCAGCCGTGTTGGGCCCAAAGCTTGCCGGCTAGCAGCGTTGGGGGTGTCGTCTCGGCGACGTCGAGGTCGATGGCACCCACCAGGGTGAACGAGGACCCATTGGTGCACGGATTCGCGCCGCACACCACTTGAAAGCCGAAGTATGGAGACGGAAACCCGGGAGTGCTGTTCGCGGATCCGAAGATCAACTCGCTTCCGAAAGTGTCAAACGCCTGCGCGCCTCCACCCTGCCAGTAGAACCCGCCCCCGTACTGACGACCGTCGTTGACCCCTCCCGACATGACGCCGTTGACGGTCGCGTTCTCAATCGCCAAGCCGGCGGGCGCGGTCGCCTGCCAACTGGCCCGCTGTCCTGCGGCCAGTGTGTTGCCGTTGCTCTTGAGTTCGAGGTACGCGTTGCTGGTCAGGTTGCAACCTTCCAGGGCGCTGATACCGAACACGGCGGCATGACCGAACACCTCGTTGGGACTTAGGCCACAGCTGGTGATCCTCTCGTTACCGCTTGCTACCTCCGTCGCTGCGAGACACACCGTGAGCACGGCTCCAGTCAACACGGCTCCTGTCAACGCCACCAGCCGCACGAAGGCGTGCCCGTGGCCGTAGCGCCGGCCTGACATTCCGGACGAAAACATGCCTATCGGATGGGGCAGATGACCGCGACGTTGACTGCCGACGGTTCCGACTCCTGGATCGCCACGAACGGATGGCCCGTTGAGCCTGGCAAGAGGTCGGCGCTGATCGACGCGGGTACTCCGGGGCCACCTGCCGGAGGCCCGGACGCCGACGCCAACGCGAAGCATCCACTCGGCATACCGCGGCGCCAGCTGACCTCACCCCCGATGTCGGGGGTGTTCGGGGTCGCGTTCCAGATCGGCGTTGTCGCCCTGCGAGGTCTCGACGCGACAACGTGCCCGGCCGAATCGATCTGCGCCCAATCGAGCACAAACCCCGCGGTCGCGCTCCCGTTGAGCTTGACCGGATCGATGCTGTGGTTGCGGATCTGGCGGCCACCTACGGAGTTCTTGGGGATGTTAATCGCGGCGTAGCTCGTGCCGCCGAGGGCGACGAATAGCGCGAGGTAGGCGATGACGTTCTGGTGGAGGTGACGGAAGACCTTGGTCATGGACGGCGCTCCTTCGCTCACCCGTCCGGGGAGCTCCCCGGGGCGAGGGCTCCCCTCGAACCGGTAGCGGGTTGGTGGGATCCGGCCAAGGCTCCGCTCGGGCGTGCCCCCGATGCCGCGGGGCTGGACACCGGTGCGGTAGGGCTCGATGAAGCCGATGGAGTCGAGACCGACGGTGGAGTCGGCACGGGCGCGGAGTAACGCACCGGCTCGACCGCGAGGGCGTGCGTGCGGGTGTAAGGGGCACGACGGATGGCGTGTCGCCGCGGGGTGCGCGAGCGCGTGGCCTGGGTCGTGGCCCGCGCCCGGCGAGCCCGAACCGACACCGGGTGCGTTGCGCCCCGCGACAACGTGTGCGCGGTGCCCCGCAGCGCGTGCGAGGGACGAGAGGTGAGTGCCCCGGCCGAGGCCAGGGGACTTGGTGCTGGCGTCGGCAC
>JALZAI010000387.1 GCA_030948475.1 Actinomycetota bacterium | reverse complement strand
CCTCAAGCAGTCGGCAGCGCTGTTCGCCGAGGTCGGCGTCGATCCGCTCGACCGTCCCGACGTCTGGACCCTCACCGCCTGGTGACCGCTGCGTACCGCGGGAGGCCGCACCAACGCTTGCGCGGACTACCTCGCCCTCTCGCTCGCGCGCTGCAACAAAGCCCGGCCAGGCATCGCTCACCGGGCAGATCGCAAGTGCCGATGGGTCGTCCGCTAGGGAACAATGATGCTTATGCCCAGCCGCATTGCCGTCATCGCGATCGATGCCGTCCGCCCTCGCTTGGTCGCCGACTTCTGGTGCAAGGTTCTGGGATGGCGCGTCGTCGATGAAGACGAAGGAGTCATCAGCATCGCCGCGGCAGACGGCGGGTGGCCAACGATCGACGTGCTGGGCGTTGTTGAGCCCAAGGCCGTCAAGAACCGGCTGCACCTCGATCTACGCGCCGATGGCGTGGCGGCGCCGGACGAGGTCGAGCGACTGCTGAGCCTGGGCGCCTGCCGGGTTCAGGTCGGCCAGGGACCGGACGTCAGCTGGGTGGTTCTCGCCGACCCACAGGGCAACGAGTTCTGCGTACTCTCACGGTCGGTCCAGGACGTGTAGCCGACAACATCACGTCGGGCGCTGGCCCACCCAATAGCGGATCCGCCGGCGGGACCGCGGGGTCGGGTTGCGCACCCTCGGTCATAGCGTGCTGGCCGGCGTCGCGAGGGTCGGGGCTTGCGCGTGCACAGCTGCTGGCTGCGCTGCGCTGATCGCCAGCGTGATGCCCGCGGCGATGGTCCAGAGCAGGAACACGAGTGATGCCAGGAACCCGATCGGGGTGAACACGGCGACGCCGATCACGAGCGCAGACCAGGCCAGCCACCGCGGGAACGCCCGGTGGACAATGCCGGCGAGGGCCACGGCGAGCAGCAGCACGGCAAGTCCGGCGTCGGTGCCGGCCTCCGAACCGAATACGTGCAAGGCTTGCAACGAATCAGGAGCCAGGCCGGCCTTGGCGCCGACTTCACCGAGCACGCTGTAGACGCCGGCACCGAACGCCTGGCCAGCTGTCTCGACGGCGACGGCGACCAGCACGACCGCGCTGACTGCGGTCGCCGTTGCGGCTCGGACGCGGACGTAGAGGGCGACGCCGAACAGCAGGAAGAACAACGTGGACGCGGTGTAGAGCTGCCCGCCCAGCGCAACGTGCGCGTGGTCCGCGTGGTAATAGGTGACGAGCTTGGCCGGCGCGGTGTCGCCACTCGGGAACTTCCCGATGGTCAGATCGCCGGCGGCGCTGAGCACGGCGTAGGCGATCCCGGCCAATGGCAGCAGCCAGGCAGCGGTGCCCCGGCGTCGAGTGTCTGTGTTCACGATGACCCTCCTGGTCAGTGCTGGATGCCCGAAACTAGGACGCCGAACCGCCCGCTGTCGTCGCCCGATGTGCCGATCCCCGGCATCGCCCGACCGGCTGATCTGGTGGCTCGCGCGTCGCCCGAGTGGGGGACGACAGGCGGCCTCGGTGGATCTACCGTCATCGCATGCGCCTGCGCATGGACCCAGTGCGGCTCGACCAGCTCGTCGCAGCCGTGCTGCTGACCGGTGCCGAGCTGCAGGTCTGGCTCGGCGGCCCCGCCGATGCCGCACGCGCGGCTCAGGCCGCCGTTACCGCGGTGATCGCCGGGCCGGTCGCGGTACGCCGGCGCTATCCGACGCTGGTCGGGTTCGGGGTCCAGGGTTTGATGGCCGCCCAGTCCGCGTTCGTGCAAGCGATCTCGGCCGGGCCCCCGGTCATCGGCATCGCGTGGTTCTGCGCGCTGTACGCGCTGGCGATCTGGACGAGCACCCGCTGGTTCGTCGCCGGCATGGTCTTCTTCGCGGTAACCAACCTCGCGCCGGTCGAGCCGGGCACTGTCACCGACGTCGGTGCGTTCACCGTCGGCGGGATAGTCGTCATGGTCCTGCTGCGCCGTATCGTACGCGACCGTGAGCGGCAGCTTCAGATCGCCGAGCGCGAGCGCGGACTGTTGGCGCGCGAGGCGGTCGTCGAGGAGCGTGCCCGGATCGCCCGCGAGATGCACGACGTGATCGCTCACCACGTGTCCATGATGGTGCTGCAGGCCGGCGCCGAGCGGCGGATGCTCGCCGACGAGCAGGCCCCGACCCGCGAGGTGTTCGGCACCATCGAGCGGAGCGGTCGTGACGCGCTCACCGAGATGCGGCGCCTGGTCGGGATGCTGCGCGGCGGCGCCGGCGACACGCTCGCGCCGCAGCCCGGCATCGACGACATGCCGACGCTGATCGAGCAGATGTGTAGCGCCGGCTTACCCGTCGAACTGCTCCTCGACGGCGAGCCCGCCGCGCTGCCGGTAGGGCTGAGCCTGTCCGCGTACCGGATCGTGCAGGAGGGTCTGACCAACGCGCTCAAGCACGGTGGCGGCACGGCTTGCGTCCGCGTCAGCTACGGCCGCGACTGCCTCGAACTCATGATCAGCGACACCGGGGCGGACCATGTCTCAGATACCACCGGCGGCGGGCACGGCCTGGTCGGTATCCGCGAGCGGGTCGCGCTCTACGGCGGCACACTCGACGTCGGGCACCAACCGGTCGGCGGCTTCGGTATCCGCGTCCTGCTACCGGTGCGGTGAGCCTGACATGACGCGGCTGCTCATCGCCGACGACCAGACTCTCGTGCGGGTCGGGCTGCGCAAGATCTTCGAGGTCGAGCCGGACCTCGACGTCATCGGCGAAGCGAGCGACGGCGCACAAGCCGTCGCCGCGGCCAGCCGCCTCGCGCCAGACATCGCGCTGATGGACATCCGGATGCCCGTCCTGGATGGCATCGAGGCGACCAGGCGGCTTGTCGCCGCGCAGCCACACACCCGCGTCGTCATCCTCACCACCTTTGGCCTGGACAGCTACGTCTTCGACGCCCTGCGCGCTGGCGCCAGCGGGTTCATGCTCAAGGACGCCGCGCCGGAGGACATCGTGGCCGCCGTCCGCCTGGTCGCCGGCGGTGCGGCGCTGCTCGCACCTGCGGTGACCCGCGCCGTGATCGAGGAGTTCGCACGGCAGTCACCGTCCGTCCGAACCGAGCCGCGAGCCGTATCGGACTTGACCCCCCGCGAGCGGCAGGTGCTCGACCTACTCGTGCGAGGCATGTCCAACCCGGAGATCTGCGTACGCCTGTTCATCAGCGACGCCACCGCCAAGACCCACGTCGCCCGGATCCTGCAAAAGCTCGGCATACGCGACCGCGTCCAAGCAGTCATCTACGCCTACGAAAGCGGCCTGATCACACCGGGCACCCCACCAGACGGATAGCCACCACCGGCTGTCCTTGTGGGCAACGTCCCGCAGGTCGGCGACGGCACCGCAAGCCGCTTCATCGTGGGCTGATCGTCTCGTTTGACGCACCCTCGCGGGCAACGCCCGCGGACGATGGGCGATCGGTCCGGTCGCTGCTGGCCACAACCGCTCGGCTTACGCACATGTCGGCAGTCCTGACGGCGTAGCGCCGCGCTTGGTATCCAGACCCCGCATCGTTGTGCGCCCCGCTGACGCGGTATAGCGTGCGGCACAACTCAGAGAAGGGGTGTCCTGGGATGCGGATGATGGCGAAGATCGAAATTCCGGTTGAGGCCGGCAACAAGGCCATCGGCGATGGCGAGCTGCCCAGGGTGATTCAAGAGACGGCTGAGAAGTGGAATCCGGAGGCGATGTATTTCACGACGTTCAACGGAAGGCGCACAGCGTTCGTCGTGTTCGACATGCCTGACTCGTCGGGGATTCCGCAGTTCGCGGAGCCGTTCTTCGTGGCTCTCAACGCCGAAGTCCAGTTCTCGCCGGCGATGAACGGGGACGACCTGCAGAAGGGCTTGTCCGCTCTTTAGCCGGATGCTCTCCTTATCGCCCGATCCGTCCCCCGGCGGAGCGCTCACGGCGGCACGGTAGTCGGTGTCAGGGCTCGGCTGGCCTCAGCACCTCAGCGCATGACGGCCGCAGCCCTATCTGTTGAGTCCGATCTTCTTCCCGACCGAGCGGCCACCACAGAGCGCGACCGACAAGCAGGCCAGCCCTACCTCGATGAGCTGACCAACAACTTGTAGATGTGCTGGGCAGCCACCTGTGTCAGTTACCGATCGACAAGCGGGACGAGGTCTACGAGGTTTCTGCAGTGCCGCGCGGGACGATCCAGCGGACTTCTTGACCGGTCACTGACGCGATCAGGTCGTACTCGTGGTCGTAGTGCAGCACGGTCACCCTATGCCGCTCGGCGGTTGCTGCGATCAATAGATCTGGCAGTGCTGCGCCGCGGTGCTCGCTGCGCGTAGCGAGCCCTGTTTGCACTTCGATCGCGCGCTGCCACACCTCGTCCGGCATCGCTAGGTGCTCGAAGCCGTCACGCAGTTGCCGTCGGCGGCGGACGTAATCGTCGGGGTTTCGTGCCGAGAACAGGATTTCGAGCTCGACCATGCCGCACGTCGCGACCTGGCCGGCCTCGATGAGTGGCGCGAGCGCCGCGTCGACCGCGGGACGGTTCAGCCGAGACAGCGCACTGGTATCCGCCAGGTACCGCGCTACCGCCGCCACGCTTGGTCCATCACCGCGCCGTCAGCGGCGTCTGCCAACACCCCGCCCCGAGCGTCGTCGAGGAACTGGCGGCGCGCGTCGAGGGCAACCACCTGGGCGAGCGCGGCATTGATGGTGTCCTTCTTCGTGCCGGTGCCCAACAGCACCCGGGCTTGTTCGAGAAGCTCGTCGTCAGCATCGATCAAAGTACGAGTCACCGTGCGACCTCCTGTACATCACCTGGATATCGCCAGAGTACCTCAACTGATATCAACGCCGGCCCGCAAGCGGATCGGCGGATTCTGGCGGTGGTCGCAACAGTGCGTGTCTGGGAGCCTATTCCGGCCGGTTGTGAGGGCGGTTCTCGGCCTGCGCAAGGCGGTGTCTGCGTTGGGCGCCGGTGGTGCCGGAGGCTTGTCCGCCGCGGGCGCGGTAGGCCTTCTGGCGGCACGCCGGGGAGCAGAAGATCATGCGGCGTCCGGCGCCGGCAGGTGGTCGTGGCAGCTTGGTGCCGCACTGCTCGCACGTCCGCACACCGATAACGTAACGCGCCCACGCCGGTGAGGCGGAGCTGCGCGCCGATCTGGCCGGGTTCGTGTTCCTGCTCGGCGGTGACGACGGACAACTGTACTTCGGCAGCGAGAACGACTGATTCCGTTCCCGGGGGGCTTCCTCGCTGGGAATGCTCGCCGACCGCTGGTCGGGGGTCAAGGTCGTTCCTCCCCACCGCTGCGCGGCTGCGGGGGCTCCACCTTGACCCCTCCGGCGCGGCACGGCGCAGAGCAGCAGCTACGAGGAAGCCGATGTCTGGCAGGCGAAACGTCTGCGCCACGCGGCTGCGGCACGGCTCAGCGGGGTTGGAACAGCTCGCCGATCTGTTCGATTGGCTTGCGGAAGCCGAGCCGTTTACGGGGACGATCATTGAGCTCTTGAGCGACCCAGTCCAGATCCTCGGCGCTGTGCACGGACAGGTCGGTCCCCTTCGGAAAGTACTGGCGCAGGAGACCGTTGAAGTTCTCGTTCGTGCCGCGCTGCCAGGGTGAATGCGGGTCGCAGAAGTAGATGTCGATGCCGGCATCGACGGTGACCTGTTTCCAGTCGCGCATCTCCGGGCCTTGATCCCAGGTCAGCGACAGGCGCAGCGACTGCGGCAACGTCTGGATCTTCGCGGCCAGCGCGTCGCCGACCTGCTCGGGCTTGTAACCATCGGGCAGGTGCAGCAGCATCGCGTAGCCGGTCTGGCGTTCGACCAGGGTGCCGATCGCGGTCTGGTTGTGCTTGCCGATAATGAGATCGCCCTCCCAATTTCCGGGGACCGCACGGTCCTCGACCTCGGCCGGACGCTCCGCGATATTGATCATGTTCGGGATGCGGTTCTTGCGTTGGCCGACCTTGCGGCTCGGGCGCCGCAACGCCCGCCCGGTCCGCAGGCACACCGTTAGATCGCGGCGCAACGCACCACGGGACTGCACATATAGCGACTGGTAGATGGTCTCGGGTGACACCCGCATCTCCATGTCGTCGGGGAACTCCACGAGCAGCCGGCCGGTGATCTGTTCCGGTGAATACTTCTTCTCCAGATCGTGCTCGACCTTGGCCCGCAACACCAGGTTCGTGGCCAGCTTCGCCGGCTTGGGCCGGCTGGCTCGGTCATAGGCCAGCGCATGCGCCGTGCTGGCTCGATACCCGCCCCGCGGGTCAGGATTACGTGCCAGCTCTCGAGAGATCGTCGACGGGCTGCGATGAAGCCGAGCACCAATCGAACGCAACGACTCACCGGCCGCCCGGCCCAGCGCAATCTCCTCCCGTTCGGCGAAGGACAAGCAGCGGCCCTTCAGATCACGCCCACGACGTGGCCGCACCCCGCCGGCCATCCGCACCCACTGCAACCCGCGCCAACGATTCGTCCCGGCCAGGGCAGCCGCATCGGAAAGGAACTCACCGTCCTGCAGTGCAGCCCAGAACGGCTGAATCATCCCGGCAACGAGCTGGTTCGAAAATCGGACCGACATCAACACCCTCACATCATTCAGGTGTTGCGATCACTGCAAGAACCCAAGGATCGGCCATTGGGACGGCGGCCGCGTCGCAAAGCTCTACGGAATCGGCCCCAGCAACCAATCTGTCGCCGCTCGGCGACCTACAGGATCGTGTCAGAGTGCGAACGGATTCTGGCCGGACGCGACGGCCGAGAACAGCGCGGACCCGTACTTGTCATACAGGTGCCGCTGTATGGCGCGCCCGAAGCTTACGCGCGCGACGCCGAGTGCGGCGAGCGTCCGGCGTTCGCGACCGGCCCCAATCCGGGCGACGGTCGGGAAGGTGCTGCCTGAGTGTCGAACGGGCACGCGGCAACGCACTGTTGACAGCGACCACGTTCGTCCCTACACCTCAGCCGCCTCCCAAGCGCCTTCCAGCCGAGCACGTCCCGAAGAATGAGCACTGCCCGCTGCCGAGGCGGCAGGTGCTGAATCGCCACCAGGAACGCCAACTCGATCGTCTCCCGCGCGACCGCGACCTCGTCGGGGCGGGCGTCAGGGTCATCGGCCTTGTCGAGCAGGACGTCCGGGTACGGCTCGAGCCAGCCGACGTCGCTCGCGGGCGGGAGGGTCGAGCGCGGGTCGGCCGCAGGTGCAAGGGCAGGCGGCATCAGCCGCCGAGAACGCCCACCGAGCAGATCGAGACACGCGTTGGTCGCAATGCCGTACAGCCATGCCCGTACCGTCGATCGACCCTGATACGTCTCGCGCTTGCGCCATGCGCGCAGCAGCGTCTCCTGGACGACGTCCTCAGCGTCCTCGACCGAGCCGAGCATGCGGTAGCAATGCACGGCGAGCTCGTGCCGGTGCTGGCCGGTGACGACCGCGAACGCGTCACGATCCCCCGCCACCGCGGCCGCCCACAACACGTCCGCACCACGATCAGAGCCGATCGGCACGACCGTTCCACCGCCCACACATATATGACGGTGGTCGCGACCGAAACCCACCGCCGCCCGGCGAGCCGGCTGGCGACAGCTTCGTACAGCTTCACCGGATTCGGCATCCTGACGATCGGTGGACCGTCTCGGAAGGCCGCTGCACCGCTTCGCTAGCCGACCCCGTTGACCCGGGTTGATCGTGACAGACTTGACAGCCGCCCAGCTCCTGCACAACGTCGCGAACCGGTAGCGGATCCCATCCGGGCACCTGTCCCGGGCGTGGGTCGTCAGTTCGCGATCGACACAGCTCGTTGGTACAAGTCGTCGCGGTCCAGACAATCGATTAGCGCGGCGGCGAGGTCGGCGTACGTAATGCTGTTCGCTTTGGGTAACGCCTGCTCGGCCGCGATCCGATACCCGCCTCTCGCGGGCTTGTCGAGCAGCCTCGGCGGACGCAGCGCTACCCAGTCCAGGGCGCTTGCTTCGAGCTCTGCCTCCATACGCCGCATGTCGTCGTATGTGGCTCCGAACACTCGCTCGAGAATGGGCATGATCAGGCGTCGTTGAGCGAGGGGCAGCTGGTTCCGGGGCCCGACCGGCGCCGCGGAAATTAGGGTGAGTTTGCGGATCCGGAGAGTTCGCATTGCCTGCAGAATGTTTGCCGTGCCCTGGGAGTAGACCACCGTGGGGTTGCGGGAGGTGCCGATGCCGATCGCCGACACGACGGCGTCAGCGCCGGCGAGTGCCGTCGTGAGGCTGCCCGGATCCAGCACATCACCTGAAGCACTGACCAGCCCCGTCGTCCCTGCATCCAGCTTGGCGGCACGCGCGACGGCGACCACCTCGTGGTGTCGAGCCAGCGCCTGGGTGACCACCAGGGCTCCGGTTCGACCCGTCGATCCGATGACTGCGACACGCATCTGAACCTCCTCGGGTCGTGCTATCAGGGCGAGCCGGCATGTCCCCGGGACGTGCCGCTTGTCGAGCGCGGCTGGACGGTCGGAGCCAGTCCGTGCCGGAAGCCATCGCGCCAGCTCCGGTATTGCGGCTGCCAGCCGAGTTCTCGCTTGATCTTGGCGTTGGAGGCGCCGCGGATCCGGGTGAACAGCGACACCGCCGCCTCGCCGGCGACGATGCGGGCCACCGATGCGGGTATCCGCCGCGGCGCTTTGGCGCCGATGATCCGGGCCAGCTC
>JALZAI010000374.1 GCA_030948475.1 Actinomycetota bacterium | reverse complement strand
GTTCGGAAGGGATAACCGCTGAAAGCATCTAAGCGGGAAGCTCGCTTCAAGATGAGATCTCCCATCCTTTATGGAGTAAGGCCCCCGGCTAGACCACCGGGTTGATAGGCCGGAAGTGGAAGCGTGGCAACACGTGCAGCTGACCGGTACTAATAGGCCGAGGACTTGCCACATACCAAGCTGTTTGCGGGCTTCGAGCCCGCAGCCAAGCGTCCACTGTGCAGTTCCCGGGGTACGGTCCCCGCGTGTCGAAGCGGTGCGGACCATATCTCCATAGAGTTTCGGCGACCACAGCGAAAGGGAAACGCCCGGTCCCATCCCGAACCCGGAAGCTAAGCCTTTCAGCGCCGATGGTACTGCGCGGGCCACCGCGTGGGAGAGTAGGACGTCGCCGGACACAACTTCGACGAGGGTCGTTCGGTCACCGGACGACCCTCGTCGCATGTGCGCAGCGTGATTGTGTTGCCTTCAGTCTGATCTAGTCGCCGAAGTGGGATGGCATAGTGTCGGGATACGCCCGGTCGAGCGATGAATCCGGCAGGGACGGGCGAAGTCGCGGCAAGCCGCGTGCTAGCGGCGGCAACCGGCGGGCAACGGAAGGTTCGGCCAAGCGCGGCGGAAAGGACGACGCCGAATCGCGTGCCGCCTCGCAATCGCGGCGCGGGTCTCGGCATTCCGGGACGGCCCGTTCCAGTGGCCTGTCGGGTGCTCACGGCGCCGCCACGCGGGATGCGCGATCTGCCGAACAACGAAGCGCGCGGCCTCGTCCGCACCCCGGTGATGTTCCGCGGGACAGCCGCGAGGGGGCCAGTGCGGACCGCGCCAGGAACCAGCGGGCACGGCCAGAGCGCGACCGGCCCGAGATGAGCGGGCGTCCACAGCGGTTCGGAACGTCTCGCAGTCCGGCTGGCGGTGGTTCGCAGCGGCGCGATCAACCGCCACGGGGCGCAGTCTCTCGGGGATCGCGCGATCAGGTTCCACCGCGCAGCCGCCGCGACGAGTCCGGGCGCCCCGAGACGCGGTCCGGTTCACGATCGAGCAGCAACTTCGGGGTGCGTCCACCCGTTCGCGACGCCCAACGCAGCCACGATCGGCCGCGTGAGCGGGCCGACGAACGCGCCGAGCGGCGAGGCGCCGAGCCAGATCTGCCTGCCGGGCTGGACATCTCGATGCTCGACCGCGCGGTTCGAGCTGAACTGCGCTCCCTGAGCAAGATCAACGCCGAGGTCGTCGCCGGGCATCTGAGCGCCGCCGGCCTGGCGCTCGACACCGACCCGCAGAAGGCACTGAGCCATGCCCGTGCCGCCCGCGGCCGGGCTTCGCGGGTCGCCGCCGTGCGGGAGGCAGTCGGCGTCGCGGCCTATCACGCACAGGTGTGGAACGAAGCCATCACCGAGTTGCGCACCGCTCGGCGCATCTCCGGAGATCCGCGCAACCTGCCGTTGCTCGCCGACTGCGAGCGGGCACTCGGCCGTCCACAGCAAGCGCTGCGGGCGCTCAACGATCCCGACGTGTCCCGGCTTGACGTCCAGACGCGCATCGAGCTGTTTATCGTGGTCGCCGGCGCACGCCGCGATCTCGGCCAAATCGACGCCGCCCTCGCAGTGCTGGCTCGCGGTGGACTGGATCGCGAACGACCCAAGCCCGGCTCGGCGCGGCTCTGGTACGCCTACGCCGATGCACTCGAGGCGGCCGGTCGCACCGAGGATGCGGCCAGCTGGTTCGCAGCGTCCGCGGCTCTCGACGTCGACGGTGAGACGGACGCTGTCGAACGGGCCGCCGCGCTGCTGTGACGGCCGCACTGCTGCTAAGCCTGTGGTGACCCGCGCTGGGCGATAGCACTACCCACCGACAATCCGCCGACCTCGGTCCACACCGATTTCCGTCATCCACCGGCCTTGCTTTCCGGACTCGGCACGTCGGTCCGGCCGACGACGATTCACCCATGACATCGCACGAGTCGCGCCCGAGCGACAACGAGGTATTTCTGCGCGGCCGGCTGGCCGCGGCGTCCGACACTCGATCGATGCCCAGTGGCGACGAACTGTGCGACTTCCGGCTGACTGTTCCTCGGCCCCCTGGCGAGCGAGCCAAGATCGACAGCATCGACTGCGCCAGCACCAACGCGCGCGTGCGTCGTAGCCTGGCGGCGTCGGCACCGGGCGACCTACTCGAGGTCACCGGAAGCTTGCACCGGAGGTTCTGGCGCTCGGCGAGCGGGCTGGCAAGCCGATACGAAGTCGACGTGAAGCGAGTCAGACGTCGCGGAAGCGGCGCATGACCAGGCCCGACGCCGGTTTCGGCGTGAACAGCGTCGATTTGCGCGGCATCCGCGCTCCCGCGGCAGCGACAGCGGCCACCGCGGAGACCGGGGTGGCTCGCATCAGGACCGCGGTGCCGCCGCTGGACCGCGCCTGCCCGATCGCTTGGTCCACGCTGTGCGCGTATCCGACGAACTCAACGGAGTCGGGGAGCTGCCAGACCTCCTGGACCAGGCCGCGGTGCAAGACGGTCACGTCGAGGTCGGCCACTATCGCCGGCTCGTCCTCGCGCTGGATTGCCGAACCGAGCCGTCCCTCGCCATCGGTCAGCAGCACGGTGCGTACGCCGTCGGTGAGGACAGACGCGAACCCGTGCTCCTCGCCCGCGAGCCGGAGGCCCTCGTCGGGATCGGTTGCCTCCGACGTGATAACGCCCCAGGACTGGGCGCGCTCGACCGCGTCCACGATCCCCAGACCGGTCAGGACCCGATGAATAGCGTGCACCTGCGGTCCGTAGCTCGTCGAGTCCACGAGCAGCGTGAGTCCGTAGTCCCACGGACCGGCGCCGTCAGCCGTCGCGCGGCGGTGCTGAAGCTCGCGGTAGGTCGCGTAGCGGTGGTGCCCGTCAGCGATCAGCGCGCGCCGCTCACGCAGGTCACGAGCGATGTCCTCGAGAAGATGAGCCTCCGTTATTGCCCACAGCGTGTGCGAGATGCCGTCGGGTGTGCTGGCTCGCGCAATCGCCGCAGCGCCATCAGCGTCGCGCACCGCCTTCGACGCCGGCCCGCCTCCGTCGTAAACAAGAAAGATCGGCTCGACGTTCGCCTCGGTCGCCGTCATCAGCGCCAACCGATCCGCCACCGGCCCAGCCATGGTGTTTTCGTGCGGGAGAATGACGCCGTCGGCCGGATCACGCAGCTCGACGGCTCCCACCAGACCGCGGGTGGCCGCGCCTCTGCCGTCGCGCATCTCATAGACGTACAGCGCGGCCGTGTCGTCGACGGTATAGCGGTGATCTTCGACCCAGTGCTCCAGCAGGTGCGCCGCGTGCTCGTATCGATCGCTGTCACCGTCGGCCTCAGGGAGGATCACCGCGACCGCGTTGTCCGCGTTGCCCGCGAGCAGGCTCGCCCGCTCTGCAGCGTCGATCACGTCGTACGGTGGACAGAGCAGGGTGCCGAGCGTGGCTTCGCCCGCGGTCGGCCGCAGCGCCCGAAACGGTTGCAGCACCAGACCTCGCGGCGTCCTGTCGGTCTGAGCGGTCACGGTCAGCGATGCTACGCAGCGCGCGGCCCATGCCAGGATGCGGACTGTGGCGCACACCAACCTGCAGACCTCGCCGGACCCGCTGAGCCGTTGCTACGACGTCGCATTGCTCGATCTGGACGGTGTCGTCTACATCGGTCCGGATGCCGTGCGGGGCGCCTCTGAGGCGCTTGCTACGGCGCGCGAGCAGGGCATGCGGCTGGCCTTCGTCACCAACAACGCTGCACGCCCCCCCACCGCGATTGCCGAGCATCTGACTCGGCTCGGGATCGCCGCCGAACGGGACGAGGTCATCACCTCGTCGCACGCGGCGGCCCACTACCTTGCCGACCGGCTGAGCCCAGGAGCCGCGGTTCTGGTCGTCGGTACGGTCGGCCTGGACGAGGCGCTCGTAGAGCGCGGTCTCCGCCCCGTCTACACGGCATCCGATGACGTGGCCGCCGTCGTGCAGGGCTATTCGCCGGACCTGAACTGGAAGCAGCTCGCCGAGGGCGCGGTGGCCATTCGTCGGGGTGTGCCGTGGGTCGCGACCAACCTCGATCCGACTGTTCCCTCGTCGCGCGGACCCTTGCCGGGAAACGGGTCGCTCGTGGCGTCACTGCGCCTGGCGACCGGACTCGACCCGGTTTCGACCGGCAAACCCGACCCCACCATGCACCGCGAGGCGGTACAGCGATCGCACGCACAGCGTCCGATCGTGGTGGGGGACCGTCTGGACACCGACATCGAAGGCGCGAACATGGTCGGCTGCGCCAGCCTGCTCGTGCTCACCGGGGTGAGCACGGCACGCGACCTGCTGAGCGTGAGTGAGAATCTTCGGCCGGCGTTTGTGTCACGCGACGTGTCGGGTCTGCTGGTCGCGCACCGGGCTCCCGAGGTTGATGGGGCGCGTGCGCGGTGCGGGGCTTGGCGCGCAGAACGGACGGGGAAGGGGGAGTTGCGCCTCGCCCACGCGGGCGAGGCC
>JALZAI010000363.1 GCA_030948475.1 Actinomycetota bacterium | reverse complement strand
TCCTGGAACAACCGCCGCTGCCTACCGCTGGCCCGCAGTCGGTTACGCATCCCGACCAACACCGTCGGATGAAACGAGCACGACGCCACCGCCAGACCCGTCGCCGCCTTCCACCGCAAATCAAAAGCCAGCCGGTCACACGCCTCCCGATCAGAGAGACCCTCAAAGGCTTGCAACAGCATCACCGTCGCGATCGTGCGTGCCGGGATCGTCGGACGACCCAACGGCGACCGCCGGAACAGATCAGCGAAATAGTCATCACCGAACAGCTGATCACCATGCTCGGCAAGCAGCCGGTACACGCTGCCCGAACTCAGAGCATCACCTAACAGCAACGCCGCATCATCGAAACGCGCCTGCCGATCCGCCAACCCAATCGCCACGACCCATGATCATCACCACATCACAAGATCAACAGGTCGAGGCACACCGCGCACCCGAGAAAATCAGCGGCGTCCTAGAAAGTCCGAAGGACTTGTTGGGTTGTCGCCCGAGGCGGCTTGCTTGGTTACTGCTTCCGTGGTTCCTGGACATCAGCGGCAGCCGACTTCGCGTGGTCGGCGGTCTTGTTCGTCGCATCGCCTGCGGCAGACTTGAGCTGTTCGGCAGAGTCCTGTAGCGGTTGCTGCAGGTTGCCGGCTACTTCTTTCGCGGACTGCTTTGAGCGGATCGATGATCGCGCCGGCGTTTGCGGGCACCCTTCCGGCTCGTTTGTGGGTTAGCTGCGAAATCCTTTGTTCGTGCTGAGTCACAGCCATATTGGAAGCACGATTGCCGCGCCGCCTTCGAATTAATAGCGATAGAGAATTACGTACCTAAGGACATCGATAGATAAGTCCGCTTAGAGGAGCAATCAGCCAGGCTATGTCTCCAGCGACGATAGCGAGGCTGAGGATGAGCAGCAATTCTCTGGAGTCGCAGTTTGATGGGGGAGTCAGAGTAGGTTTCCGAGGCCGCCGAGTTTACCTTTGACTTCGTCGAGGTTGACGCCGAACTTGGACATCAGGCTGGCATGGTTGGAGTTGTCGGGATCGACCTTGTCGGGTAACTCCTGCTGGGCCTGGTCCGCTTTCTGCGTATCGCCCTTGGACCTGAGCAAGTCCAGAATCTGTTGCTTATCGATCTGCATTTCGTCGCCCTTTCGTGGAGCTTCCTCTGCTGTTGTCAGCGCCGGACCACTACGCCTCGAGGACGCAGCGGTCCGGCCGACGTGTGGGGGGCGGGATGATCAAACGCCACCCACGCTGTTGGCGGACTAGTGCTTGCCGGTTTCCGGCTCGTCGATCTTTTCCTTGCGCACTGACTCGCTGACGGTCTGCTCACCGGTGACCTGCTCGGTGCCCATCCGGACCCGCTCCACCGGCACGGTCTGCTTGGACGCGATCGCCTGCTCGGCGTGCAGAGTCACCTCGTGCTCCTCCTCGCTGATGTCGCCACCGGCCATCGCCGCGCCGCGGTTGGCCTCGGTGATCGGCTCGCGCTCGATCCGGACCTCTTCGTGGCTGACCGGCACGGTCTGGGTGACATTCTCGGTGACCACGTACTTTCGCAACCGGGCGGTACCGGTCTGGATCTGCTCGGTGCCCACGTGCAGCTGCTCCTCCGAGCGGGTCATCGCGTCGTCGGTGGTCGGACCGGAGGTGTCGCGGCCCTGCCCGCCGGGTTGACCGGACTTGTCCGGTCGGTTGCCCTCCTGCGTCTTGGACGGCTGGCCATAGGACACGCCGTAGTGGTTGTAGAGGTCCTGCTCGTCCTGCGGGCTCAGCTCGGTGTCCGGGTCGTAGTGCGGGGCGTTCTTGACCTGCTCCTTGTCGAAGGGCACCGTCATCGTCTCGTCGTCCAGGTGGGCCTGCTCGAGCGGGACGAGCGACACGTGCCCGCCGAACATGCCGGTCTTGACCGCGGCCCAGGCCGGTTGCCCGCTCTGGTTGTCCAGGTAGAGGTTCTCCACCTTGCCGATCTTGCTGCCGTCCAGTCCGACGACCTGCGCGCCGGTGATCGTGTCGGGATTGATGCTGGTCATCTCAGTTGATCCTTCCTGCGAGCCCCGCCGGTAGCGGCGCTCGGTGTGCTGGCGTGACGACCGGTCGGCCGTGACGCGGTTACTCGCGCCCAAGAGCTATTGGGCGGCATCTAAGTGGCGGGCCGGCTCTCGGCTCATCCCTGCGGCGCTGCTGATCCGAGGGCTTTCTCACGGGCCCCCACTTCTCGGCGACCCTTGTCTGGTTAGACACTGGCAGCGCGGAAACCTCGCAGGGCAACTTAGGAGCAGAGCTGGCGGTGCGCTGAGATTGAGCCCGACGCAAGGCCGGCAGGGCACGTAATCAGGCTGTATCCGGACTTGGCGCCGGCCCGACCTGCTCGTCGATCGACTGGCCGGCGGCACCGGACTGTTCCAGGGAGTCACCGAGCTGGGCGTGCAGCATCCGCAAGTGCGCGTGCGACTCATCGCGCAGCAGCTGTACCCGGCGCACCTCGGCGTGCGCGTCGTCGAGCAGCCGGCGCACGTCGGCATGGGCGTCGGCGATCAGCTTGGTGACCATCGTGTGGGCTGCCGCCGAGTCTTGCGCGATCTTGCGGTACTCGGTCGAACGCCGTGCGCGCAACGTGATCTCGTAGTCGTTGTCGGCCTCGGCTCGCGCCCCGGCCGAGGCAGTGTCGAGCCGCTCGCGCTCGGCCGCTGCGTCCGCGTCGAGCCGTGCCTGCTCGCTCTCGAGACGCGATCGCTCGGCGGCGGACTCGCTCTCGAGCCGCGATCGCTCGGCAGCAGACTCGCTGTCGAGCCGCGCGCGTTCTGTCGCGGATTCGGCGCTCAGCCGGGCCTCTTCGGCCTGCGCGCGCTCGCTCGCCTCGGACAGCTGAGCCTCGACAGCCGCCGAGCGCTCGTCGAGCTCGTCCAACTTGGTCCGCAACACCTCGTCGGCCTGCGCGAGGCGTGCCGTCGCTTCGCCGCGGATGCGCTCGGCTTCGGCCTGCGCGGTCGCCTTGGTCCGGTCGACAGCGTCGGCCGTGCCGGTGCGGATGCGCTCGGCCTCCTCGTGCGCGGCCTCCCGAACCTTGGCTGCGTCCGCCTGCGCTGTCTTGAGAATCCGCGCGACGTGCTCCTCGACGTTGTCGGCCGTAACCTCCTGCAACGCCGCCTTCAACTGCCGACGCAGCGATTCGTTCTGCCCCTGCGAGCTGGCCAACTGGGCGGCGAGGTCGGCGCTGCGTGCCGCGATGGCGTCCCGTTCGGCGTTCGTCGCACGCAGTTCGGCATCCACCTGGGCGACGAAGCTGTCGACCTGAGGACGGTCGTAACCCCGCATCGCCGGGTCGAACGCGGGTAGCGAATCGGAGACGATGGGCAAGACGTCATACGTGTGGTCGGCCGACATGAGATCGATTTTCGCATTTTCCGGTCGGCAGACCCAAACCGCTACCGATCGCGGAAGCGATTTATCGCCGCCAGATGCTGCGCGCGCAACTCGAAGTCATGTACCCCCAGCCCCTCCTGAGGCGCCAGACACAGCACGCCCACCTTGCCCTGATGCAGGTTGCGGTGCACGTCGAATGCGGCCTGCCCCACGTCCTCGAGGGAATAGACCCTCGACAGGGTCGGGTGAATCGCGCCCTTGCCGATCAGCCGATTCGCCTCCCACGATTCGCGGTAGTTCGCGAAGTGCGAGCCCACGATGCGCTTGAGCGTCATCCACAGGTAACGGTTGTCGTACTCGTGCACGTACCCGGACGTAGACGCGCACGTGACGATTGTCCCGCCGCGCCTGGCGACGTAGACGGATGCGCCGAAGGTCTCCCGTCCCGGATGCTCGAAGACGATGTCAGGGTCGTCGCCCCCGGTGAGTTCGCGGATCTTGGCGCCGAGCCGCTTCCACTCCGACGCCTGCTGCACGCCGTCCTTCCAGAACTCGTATTCCTCGGCCGACCGGTCGATGATCAGCTGCGCTCCCATCGCGCGGCAGATTGAGGCCTTGCCTGGGGACGAGACCACGCATACCGGCGTCGCGCCGCCATTGAGCGCGTACTGCGTCGCGTACCCGCCCAGTCCGCCCGACGCGCCCCAGACGAGGACGGTGTCGCCCTGCTTCATGGCGGCGCCATGATGCGAGACGAGTTGGCGGTACGCAGTGGAGTTGACCAGTCCGGGTGCAGCAGCCTCTTCCCAGGTCAGGTGCGTGGCTTTGGGCATGAGCTGGTTGGACTTCACCAGCGCCAGCTCGGCCAGCCCGCCAAAGTTCGTTTCGAAGCCCCAGATGCGCTGTTGTGGGTCCATCATCGAGTCGTCGTGTCCCTGCGGATCCTCCAACTCGACCGACAGGCAGTGTGCGACGACCTCGTCTCCGGCGTGCCACCTGGTCACCCCGGGTCCGACGCGCAGCACGACGCCGGCAAGGTCCGATCCGATCACGTGGTAGGGCTGCTCGTGCTTGGCCGCCAGCGAGGACGTGTGCGCGTAGCGCGCAAGGAACGAGAACGTCGGGATCGGCTCGAAGATCGACGTCCATACCGTGTTGTAGTTGATCGCGCTTGCCATCACGGCGACGACGGCCTCGCCGGGGCCGAGCTCGGGGGTGGGCACCTCCTGCACGTGCAGGCTCTTGCGCGGGTCCTTCTCCCTGCTCGGGATGCCCTCGAACATGGCGACCTCGTCCGCACGCACGACGGCACCGCGGTAGCTGGCCGGGACGGGGAGCTCGGCGATCGCGTCCGGGCGGCCGCCGAGGATCGCGCTGCAGATGTCGTCCACGGGTCGCGATGTTACCCGTCAGTAGATCGTTGGACGAGTTCGACGAGGATGCCGCCGGCGTCCTTCGGATGGATGAAGTTGACCCGGCTGCCCGCGGTGCCGCGGCGCGGCTCGTCGTAGAGCAGTCGCAGCCCGCGCCCGCGCAGGGTCGCGGAGGCGGCGTCGATGTCCTCGACGGAGTAGGCGAGCTGCTGCACGCCGGGACCGTTGCGGTCGAGGAACTTCGCGATGGTGCTGTCCTGGGACAGCGGGGCGAGCAGCTGGATCTGGGTCGAGCCGTCGCCGACCGCCAGCATCGCCTCGCGCACGCCTTGGTCTTGGTTGACCTCCTCGTGCACGCTCACGATGCCGAACGTGTCGCGGTACAAGGCGATCGCCTCGTCCAGGTCGGCGACGGCGACCCCGACGTGATCGATCTTGGTGAACAGGCTGGGTTCGGGCACGCAAGGATGATCGCAACTGCAAGCGCTGTTGGACGAGATCCGGGTGCGGTTGTTCACAGTGCCCGGAGCCGGACAACGGCCTCGATAGAGTGGGGGTTTCGGCTATTAGGAGGACTTCGACATGTTCGGATCGGTCATTATCGACGGCGCCCGTACCCCGATGGGACGCTTGCAGGGTGCGCTCCGCGATCTATCCGGCGCAGATCTGGGCGGCGAAGCGATCAAGGCCGCACTCGAGCGCTCCGGGGTCGCCCCCGAGCAGGTGCAATACGTGATCATGGGCCAGGTGCTGCAGGCCGGCGTCGGCCAGATTCCGGCGCGCCAGGCCGCCCATAAGGCAGGCATCCCGATGAACGTGCCGGCGCTCACGATCAACAAGGTCTGCCTTTCCGGTCTGGACGCGATCGCGCTGGCCGACCAGCTCATCCGCGCCGGGGAGTTCGAGATCCTGGTCGCGGGCGGCCAGGAGTCGATGACCAACGCGCCACACCTGCTGCCGAAGTCGCGCGCGGGCTACAAGTTCGGCTCGATCGAGGTGCTGGACTCGATGGCCCTCGACGGGCTGACCGACATCTTGGACAACATCCCGATGGGCGAGGCAACCGACAACGTCAACAAGAAACTCGGCCTGGGCCGCGAGGAGCAGGACGAATTCTCCGCCCGCTCGCACCAGCGCGCTGCTTTAGCGCAGAAGAACGGCGTGTTCGCTGAGGAGATCACCCCGGTCCACGTCCCACAGCGCAAGGGTGACCCGATCGAGGTCAGCGAGGACGAGGGTATTCGGGGCGACACCACTACCGAGGGCCTGAGCAAGCTGCGTCCCGCGTTCGGAAAGGACGGCACGATCACGGCCGGCTCCGCGTCCCAAATCTCCGACGGCGCCGCTGCGGTTGTCGTGATGAGCAAGGTCAAGGCGCAGGAGCTTGGGC
>JALZAI010000359.1 GCA_030948475.1 Actinomycetota bacterium | reverse complement strand
GACGAACGACCTCGACGTCGAGACGCTGGGGTCGCTGGAGAATGCCTTGCTCAACTTCCCCGGGTGCGCGGTGATCACCAGCCACGATCGGTGGTTCCTCGACCGCACCGCCACGCACATCCTGGCGTGGGAGGGCGACGACGCCAACAGCGCTCGCTGGTTCTGGTTCGAAGGAAACTTCGACGCCTATGAGAAGAACAAGATCGAGCGACTCGGTGCCGAGGCAGCTCGCCCGCACGCGGTGACCCACCGCAAGTTGACACGCGACTGACCGCGGGACGCTTCTCGGATGGGACGGTGATCTCTCGCCACGAAATCGACTACCTCTGTCCGATCGTGTGCCACCCCGAGCCGCCGCGCCTCGAGCTGTGGATCGAGAGGATCGGGGGCGCCCGGTGCACGGTCCGCTACGAGGTCTACGACGGCGCTCACCTCGCTGCCCTGGCATCGACGCTGTGCGTGAGCTCGACTTCGAGAGCGACCGTCCGCGCCGACTCACCGAGGAGGGTGCGACCTCCTCGTCGGCTTCGCCGGCACGACCGGCGCCGCGAACGAATGACGGGTACCGGGCTGAGGCCGGCCGGCGCGAGCCGAACGAGCGCGGCGAGGCTCGCGTGAACGAACGCAGTGCGCAAACCTTTTTGATCGGGCGGAGACATTCCAGCGCTGAGCCGAACGAGCGCGGCGAGGCTCGGCCGTGAGCAGCCTGCCCGGGCTGCGGGCCGACTTGGGCGAGCTCACGCCGCTGGCCCGCCGCGCGGTGTCTCTCGATCCGGCCGGGCTGGGTCGGGTGCGTTGTGCGGACGGTCGGCTCGCGCTGCTCGTCCGGCTCCCGTTCGGCGTGCTGGCCGCGCGCACGGTTGCCGTCGCCGCCGACCAGCCCGGGACCGACGTCACCTTCGGTGCGTCGGACCTGCTCGCCTGGCTCGACGGTGAGCGCGCCGAGCCGCCGCCGGCACGCGACGCCGAGTGGCGCTCACCCCTGCCGCCCACCCGGGGCTGGAGGCGGATCGACACGGTGCCGGACGAGGTGGTGCGCGCCCTGGTCCGATCCGGGGCGCTCACGCTGAAGGACACTGCCGCCCGCGAGGGGGTCCCCGGTGCACAGCCGCGAGCCGAGGTCACGGATGCACTGCTCGATTCGGTCGTGCTCACCGTGTCCGACGATGTCGGGCAGTCCGCAGAGGTCACGCTACGAACGCTGAGCGCGCTGACCCGACTCGGCTTCCTGGCCCGCGGTTCGCACATCGGCGTCGACCTGGCCGGACGTTGGACCCGCGTCGCCGCCGAATACGGCTCGGTGTACGCCGAGCGTCCGGGCTCCGGCCTTGCGCTACGGCCTCGTCGAGTGAAGGCTCCCGGCCGTGAGTGACAGATCGCGAAGATCACTGACGTCGAATTCGCCGTCAGTCACGCCCCAATCCGTCAGTCACCCGCACGATCCGTCAGTCTCACCTCCAACTCGCCCGCTGACGGATTGTCGCTGGTCGAGTCGACAATGGACCGACCTCGGGCCGGCGATCGCCCAGCTGCGCGATCAGCGTCTGCCGCAGTCGGCCAGCGTCAGGTCCGTACCCACGCTGCGGTGTCCGCCGCAAGCGCGGATCCGTCGGTCGGACCGGACGAAAGCAGCACCTCGCCCGCAGGCAGCGGCACCGCCGTCGACCCGGCGTTGACGACGACACTCACGCTGGCGCGGCGGTAGGACACCACGTCCGGCCCGGCGTCGGCCCACTCCAGGGGGGCGGTGGCGAACTCCGGGATGAGGCGGCGCAGCCGAAGCGCCTCCCGATAGAGGTTCAGGGTCGAGTCGGGGTCGGCGTCCTGCGCCTGGACGGTCGAGGCTGCCCAACCGGCCGGCATGGGCAGCCAGGTCGACGATCCGGTCGTGAAGCCGTACGGCGGCGCCGACCCGGACCACGGCAACGGCACCCGTTCGCCGTCGCGTCCTCGGACCGTGTGGCCGCTGCGTTCCCAGGTCGGGTCGCGCAACGCATCGTCGGGCAGCTCGACGTTGGCCAGGCCGAGCTCGTCGCCGTTGTAGATGCAGACCGCGCCCGGCAGCGACAGCTCGACGAGAGCCGCCGCGCGGGCACGTCGCGTCCCGGTATCCGCTCCGCCGTACCGGGTCGCCGGACGGTCCATGTCGTGGTTGCCGATCACCCAGGTGCACGGTGCCCCAACGGCCGACATCGCGGAGAGCGACGAGTCGATCGCCTTGCGCAGCGATTCGGCGTCCCACTCGGCCACGCTGAGCTCGAAGTTGAACGTGAGGTTGAGCTCGTCCGGACGGACGTAGCGGGCCAGCCGCTCGTCGTCGCTCGCCCACACCTCGCCGAGCGCCATCCGCTCGCCCGGGTAGGAGTCGAGCACGCGCCGGAACCCGCGATGATAGGCGTGCACCCCGTCGCGGTCCCAGCGCAGATCGTGCGCGCTGGGCAGGGCGCCCTCGTTGATGGCCATGATCCGAGAGAGATCCATGTCGGGCAGGCCCGGCGGCTTGGCCAGGCCCTGGCCGACGTCGATCCGGAACCCGTCGACGCCACGGTCGAGCCAGAACCGGAAGACTCGCTCGAACTCGGCCGGGACCTCAGGGTTGGTCCAGTCGAGGTCGGGCTGCTCGGCGGCGAAGATGTGCAGGTACCACTCGCCGTCCGGCACCCGGGTCCAGGCCGGGCCGCCGAATTGGGACGGCCAGTTGTTCGGCGGCAGCGCACCGGATTCGCCGCGTCCCGGACGGAAGATGAACCGCGTCCGCTCCGGGGACCCCGGTGGCGCCGCCAGTGCCGCTCGAAACCAGGGGTGCTGGTTGGAGACGTGGTTCGGCACGACGTCGACGGTCACCCGCAACCCGCGCGCATGGGCATCGGTGAGCACCCGGTCGAAGTCCTCGAGCGTGCCGAACAGCGGGTCGACGTCGCACGGATCCGACACGTCGTAGCCGCCATCGGCCATGGGGGATCGGTAGAACGGCGAGATCCAGACGGCGTCGACGCCGAGCTGGACGAGGTAGTCCAGCCGCTCGCGCAGGCCGATCAGATCGCCGGTGCCGTCGCCCGTGCCGTCGGCGAAGCTGCGGGGATACACCTGGTAGAAGACCGCGGAGGCCCACCAGGGCAGGCCGGAAGCGCTTTGGGACACGTTCCGAAGTGTAGAAGCTCTACCCGGGGGTGTTACGCATCGACTCCGCGGCCGCGCTCAGATAGTTCCAGAGCGTGGCGTCGTGCTCGGGAGCCAGATGCACCGAGTCGACCGCGGCGCGCATGTGTCGTAGCCACGCGTCCCGCGCCGCGCCGCCGATCGCAAACGGGGCGTGCCGCATACGCAGGCGCGGGTGCCCGCGCTGCTCGTTGTAGGTGCTCGGACCACCCCAGTACTGGATAAGGAACATCCGTAGCCGCTCAGCCGCCGGACCCAGGTCGTCCTCGGGATACAGCGTCCGCAGCAGCGGATCGGTAGCGACACCCGCGTAGAACCGGTCGACGATCAACCGGAACGTCTCTTCGCCGCCGACGGCCTCGTAGAACGACTGATTACGGACCTCGGAATGCTCGGATGACCTGGGTGGCACGCCCTCAGTCTCCCGTACGGTCGGGTGATGCCCGTGATTGACTTCGATCTCGTAGTCCTCGGCCTCGGCCCGGGGGGCGAGGACGTCGCCGCTTCGGTGGCCAAAGCCGGCTGGTCGGTGCTCGGCGTCGACGAGCGCCTGGTCGGCGGCGAGTGCCCCTACTTCGGCTGCATTCCGTCCAAGATGATGCTGCGCGGCGCCGAACTGCTCGCCGAGGCGCGGCGCGTACCCGGGATGTCCGGCGACGCGAGTGTCACCGCCGACTACACGCCGGTGCATGCACGCATTCGCGACGAGGCCACCGACGACTGGGACGATCAGGCCGCCGTCGAGCGTCTCGAGGGCGCCGGCGCGAGCTTCGTCCGCGGGTCCGGGCGAATCGTCGGACGTGACGACGATGGGCAACTGGTTGTTGAGGTCGGCGAGCAGAGGTTCCGGAGCCGGCGGGTCGTGATCGCCACCGGCACGGCGCCCGCGATGCCGCCTGTCGACGGGCTCGCCGAGCTGGACAACGCCATCGACGGCCCGGTGTGGACGAATCGCCAGTCGGTGCGCGCTGAGACGGCACCGGAGTCGTTGGTCGTGATCGGCGGCGGCGCCATCGGTTGCGAGCAGGCGCAGGCGTTCGCCCGCTTCGGCACCCAGGTGAGCCTTGTCGAGGGCGGCGCGCGCATCCTCGCGCCCGAGGAGCCCGAGGCGTCCGAGGTGGTCGCGACGGTATTCGAGCGCGAGGGCATCGCGGTGCATCAGGACGTCGCAGTGAGCAAGGTCGCGGCGCACGGCAACGGAGTGCGGCTGACACTGGAGGACGCCACGACCGTCACCGCTGAGAAGGTGCTCGTCGCCGCCGGGCGCAAGCCCAATCTGGACGACATCGGCCTGGAGACGATCGGGCTCGACCCGTCCGCGCGCTCGCTCGACATCGACGAACACATGGCCGTGCCCGGCTGCGACGGCGTATACGCGATCGGCGACGTCACCGGCCATGGCCAGTTCACCCACGTCGCGGTGTGGCAGTCGCACGTGCTGACCGCGCACCTGCTCGGCCAGGACGAGCCGTTCGGCGGTTACCACGGGCTGGCCTGGGCGACGTTCACCGATCCCGAGGTGGGACGGGTGGGGATGACCGAGGCGCAGGCTCGCGAGAAGGGGCTCGCCGTCCGGATCGGCACCCAGCAGATCGCCTCCAACAGCCGCGGTTGGATCCACGGCCCGGGCAACGACGGCTTCGTCAAGATCGTCGAGGACGCCGACCGTGGCGTGCTCGTCGGCGCGACCGTGGTGAGCCCGTACGGTGGCGAGCTGCTCGGGATGCTGACCCTGGCCGTCCACGCCGAGGTACGCACGGCCACGTTGCTGACGATGCACTACGCCTTTCCCACGCTGCATCGGGCCGTGCTGGAGGCGCTGCAGGCCCTCAGCTGACCGGTTCCGCAGGAGGCGACTCCTCCGAACCGGAGTGGTCAGCGGACGGGATGTCGAGGTTGTCCAGTCGCTGGCGAATCCGCCGGCGCAGCTCGCGGGCGATGCGGAACTGCTCTCCGGGCCGGGTGCGGGCCACCACGCGGAGAACTGTCTCCTCCCGGGTCATCGACTCGACGCCCTGCAACTCCGGATCGCCGAGGAACTGGCCCGTCCACTCGTCGTCGTCGTGCATGCGCTGTGCCTCGTCGAGGATCGCCGCGGATGCCGCGGACAGATCCGCGAAGGCCTCGATCGGGATGTCGAGTACGACCTGCGCGAAGCCCTGGCTCTTGTTCCCGACGCGTACGACCTCGCCGTTGCGGACGTACCAGACCGTGCCGTTCCCGTCCCGCAGCCGGGTGGTGCGCAGCCCGACCGCCTCGACCGTCCCGGATGCCTTCTCGAAGTCGATCACGTCGCCGACGCCGTATTGATCCTCGAGCATCATGAACATTCCGGACAGGAAGTCCTTGACGATGTTCTGGGCGCCGAAGCCGAGCGCGACCCCGACGATGGACGTGCCGGCGATGAACGGCGCGAGATCGATCTGCAGCTCGCTGAGCACCACCAGGAACGCGATCACGAAGACCGTGAGCGATACAGCCGACCGCAGCACGGAGCCGATCGTCGCGGCCCGCTGGGTGCGCCGTTCGGAGAGCAGGCCCGTCGATTCGAGGAACGCGCTGTTCTGTACCCGCTCCCGAAACGGTCGCAGGATGCGCGGCACTTCGCCGACGTGGCCCGGCCGCACCAGTCGGGTGATCATCCGGTGCAGGACGGCGCGCACGATCAACGCCACCAGGATGACCACGACGATCCGGATGGGCACTTCGATCAGCCAGTGGCTGTGGTCGCTGACGTAGCTGGGCAGCTTGGCGAGTCGCGAAACGGTGTGCACATACACGGCCTACCTCGCTTCGCTCGTTCGGCCGGCGAAGCCCGATGGCACTGGTTCGCTCGCAAGCTCGCTCACGGCCTACCTCGCTTCGCTCGTTCGGCCGGCCAAGCCCGATAGCACTGGTTCGCTCGCAAGCTCGCTCACGGCCTACCTCGCTTCGCTCGTTCGGCCGGCCAAGCCCGATAGCACTGGTT
>JALZAI010000341.1 GCA_030948475.1 Actinomycetota bacterium | reverse complement strand
CGTCATCACCGCGGGACACGGTACGAACGAGCTGCTGGCGCGGCTGGCCGGCAGCGACCTGCAGATTCCGATCAGCCGGGACCGGCCGAGCGAGGCGAAGTACTTCGTCCCGCCGGCAGATGAACGGCACCAGTTCACGTCCGAGGTGATGCCGGTCATCGCCTATCTGGACACCGGCGTGTACCTGCACCCGATCGTCGAGGACGTGCTCGACGTCGACAGTGCGACTACGACCTGGTCGGCGACGACGACTTCGTAATCGGGCCCGTCCCCGGATTCGACAACGTGTTCGTGGGCGTCGGATGGCGCGGCACCGGCTACAAGTTCGCGCCTTGGGTCGGTCGGGTGCTGGGCCAGCTGGCCCTGCGCGGTGGCAGCGTCTATGCCATCAACCGCTTCGACCCGAGCCGGTTCGCCGCCGACGCGTCTCCCGGTGCGACAATGCCATCGTGACCCGGCCCTCGTCCAGAACTCTCGAACAGCGGCTCGCCGACGGCATCGTCATCGGTGCGGAAGGCTACGTGTTCGAGCTGGAACGGCGCGGCTACATCAAGGCCGGACCGTACGTTCCCGAGGTCATCCTCGACGCACCCGATGCGCTGCGCCAGCTGCACCGCGAGTTCCTGCGGGCCGGCTCCGATGTCATGGTCGCCCTGACCTACTACGCGCATCGCGAGAAGCTCAAGAACGTCGGACGCGGCGAGGACCTTGAGCAGATGAACCGGCAGGCCGTCCGGATCGCGAACGAGGTGGCCGCCGAGGGCGGGGCGCTGGTCGCCGGAAACATCTGCAATACCTGGTGCTACGACCCGTCCGATCCGGTGGGGTCGGGCGAGGTGGTCCGCGCCCAGTACCGCGAACAGCTGGGCTGGGCGGTGCAGGAGGGCGTCGATTTCGTCATCTCCGAGACCAACGACTTCGTGGGCGAGGCGCTCGTCGGGCTGGAGGTGTGCCGGGAACTCGGGCTGCCGGCGATGGTCACCTTCGCCAGCGTCCAGCCGGACGTCACCTTCGACGGCTACGGCTACGTGGATGCCTGCCGGACCCTGGCCGATCACGGGGCGACGATCGTCGGGCTGAACTGTTCAAGGGGGCCCGCTACGATGCTGCCCCTGCTGGAGCGGATCCGCGCCGCCGTCGACATCCCGGTCGCGGCCCAGCCGGTTCCGTACCGTACCGACTCGGCGACGCCGGCCTTCGAGTCAATGGTTGCCGAGGACGGGCGGCGGCTGTTCCCGATCCAACTGGAGAGCCTGCAGCACACCAGATTCGAGATGGCCGACTTCGCCCGGGCGGCCGCCGACATCGGGGTCGACTACATCGGCATCTGCTGCGGCGGCGGCCCGCACCACGTCCGGGCGATGGCCGAGGCGCTGGGTCGACAGACTCCGGCGAGCCGCTACTCGCCGACCATCGAGTTGCACCCGGTGCTCGGGGCCGTGCAGAGCAGGGTCACCCAGCTTGCGATGGGTGACTGGACTGCGCCGGCTGAGTACGGGCGCGGTTGAGTCTGCGAACCGCGGCCGCCGCCCAGTCGCGGGTTGCCGTGGCGGCGTGGCTGCTCGCGTTTCTGCTGCTCACGACCGGTACCTGGCACTTCGCATCGCCACGCGGCTTCGAGTCGATCGTGCCCGGCTTCCTCGGCTCACCCGCTGTATGGGTCGCGCTCAGCGGAGTGGCCGAGCTCACCTGCGCGGTGCTGCTCGCACTGCGCCCGACGCGGCGCTTAGCCGGCTGGGCCTGCGTGATCCTGTTCGTGGCGGTGTTCCCGGCCAACATCAAGATGGCGCTGGACTCCCTCGACGGCCACGGCAGCGTTTTGGTCGCCTGGGTACGCCTGCCGTTGCAGATTCCGCTCGTCCTCTGGGCGCTCTACATCGGCCGACGCGCCGGTCGTTCTGCCCCCGGTCGATCGGGTTTTCCTTCGCAGTGACCGCTTGCCAGCACCAATCCGAGCACCCGGGAGGAAAAGGCGATCATTTCCGCGGCCCGCAACTCAGCCGAGCAGGGACTCCGTCGTCGTGACTTCGACCAGCGGCGCGTAGAGCGCCATGATCGCCACCGCCTGCTGGTGTGTCTCGTCGCTCGCTCCCGCGCACGCGTCGGCCGCGACGCGTACCCGAATTCCGGCGTCGGCCGCCGCGAGCACCGTCGAGATAACGCAACAGTCGGTCGAGACTCCGGCGACCGCGATCGAGTCACCGACGAGCTCCGCCAGCTCGGGCCGCCACTTGCCGAACGTGCTGGCGGCCAGTGAGTGACGCTCGGCGAACGGCTCGACCAGGCGGAAGAGCGTGGCATCCGGCGGCTGCAGCGCAAATGGCCATTGGCGGTAGTAGTCGACCCACGCGCCGTCGGGCGAGGGGGGCGCGACGAACCGGGTGAACACCAAGCGTGGTTCGTAACCGGCCACGAGCCGCTGGATCGGTCCGACGACTTCGGCGAAGCGCGGCGTACACCACGGGCTGGACGGGTCGCCGAACACGTGCTGCATGTCGATCACGACGAGATGCTCGCTCACGTCCGAGACTCGCTTCTGCTCGATGTTTTCCTTCGCAGTGACCGGTTCAAGGCCCCCCGACCGACCATCCGGGAGGAAAAGGTGATCATTTCGAGGAGTTGTTCAGACGGGAGCAGCTTCCTGCCTGCGGATCCGCACCGGGTCGAACACGAGGGTCACGACGAATCCGAGCACCAGGGCGAATAGCACGCCAAGGTTCGCGCCCGCCCAATCGCCGGCCTTGCCACCCAGCCCGACCGGACCGAGCAGGTAGCCCTGCCAGGTCAGCCAGCTCGCCATCGTATTCGTCACCAGGCCCCAACCGGCCGCCGTCCCCAGGACGATGACCGCCACCGGCAGGATGTGGATGTCGCCGTAGCGACCGCGCGGCTCGAACAGGTCGGCCTCGGCGTAGTTGCGCCGACGCAGCAGGATGTCGGCGAGCATGACGCCGCACCACGCTGCCACGGGCACGCCGAGGGTGATCAGGAACCCCTCGAACTGCGCCACGAAGTTGGTGGCGAAGAAGACCACGTAGACGGTGCCGCCCACCATTATCACGCCGTCGATCAAGGCCGCGACCGGACGTGCGACCCGCAGACCGGCGGTGAGCAGCGCGAGGCCGGACGAGTAGATGTCGAGCACCGCCCCACCCACCAGTCCCAGCACTGCCACAATCAAGAACGGCACCAGCGCCCAGGTGTCCAGCTCGCCGGCCAGCGCGCCGATCGGATCGCCCGCGATCGCGTTGAACAGGGTCTTGGACGAACCAGCGAGCAGCAACCCGAACACCAGCAGCACGATCGGAGCCACGGCCCCGCCGAAGGCCGTCCATCCGATGACACCGCGGCTGGACGCGCTACGCGGCAGGTAACGCGAGTAGTCGGCGGCCGCATTCACCCAGCCCAGCCCGAAGCCGGTCATCACGAAGACGAACACCCCGATCACCTGTTGCGTCGACCCGGACGGGATCGCGGACACGGAGTGCCAGTGGATCTTGTCCAGCACGAGAGCGATGTAGACGACCGTGAGCAGTCCGGTGACGACCGTGATCACGGTCTGCATCCGCATAATCAGGTCGAAGCCCATCACACCGCCGACAATGATCAGCGTCGCAACGACGACTATCGCCACGATCTTGGTCGGCTTGCCACCGCCCCAACCGAGCTGATCGAACACCGTGGCCGTGGCCAGCGTGGCGAGGATTGTGAGCACCGTCTCCCAGCCGACGGTCAGCACCCAGGACAACACCGAGGGCAACTTGTTGCCGCGAACCCCGAACGCCGCGCGGCTGAGCACCATCGTGGGAGCGGATCCCCGCTTACCGGCGAGCGCAATAAAACCGCACAGGAGGAACGACACGGCGATGCCGAGTACTCCGGCGATCAGCGCCTGCCAGAACGAGACGGTGAAGAACAGTACGAAGGCCCCGTAACCCAGCCCGAGCACCGACACGTTGGCGCCGAACCACGGCCAGAACAGCTGCCGGGGCGTCCCACGGCGCTCGGCGTCGGTGATGATGTTGATGCCGTTCGTTTCGACGCGCAGCGCGCCGGCCTCCGGCGTCCCAACCGGTTCGGTCTTGCTCGTCGTCACCATCGCACGGCCCCCGCTCAGTCGACGATCACAGCGTAAACCGCGGATCCAGCTAGGACATCGCGAGTGTGGGACTCTCGTCGGCGTCGGCATAGCCGTCCGTACACCGGGCTGAAGCTCGCGAACACCGCGACCCGCCAGCCGTGCCGACGCTAGGTCGCGATGCCGGACACGACGATCATCGACAGATCGCCGACGAGCATGTTTCCAGAGACCGACGAGGAGCAGCCAGTGCGGCAGGCGCAGCGCATCCGGCTGGATGTTGACGTAACGGACCACGGTGATCGTCAGTACGAGCGGGTAGAGCCTGAACGCTGCCGGCGTGCCGTACCACCTTCGTGGTGCCGAGCGAAGCGTCGCAGTCGGCTGGCCGGGCGAGCCGCCGTCGCTCCGACGGCGAGGCCCGCATGGACATATGCTGCACACCTCGCATCGAAGATCATTGTCGGAGATCCATCGTCGCCGGGCGGGCACACTTGAGCGCAAAACGGACACCCGACGAGGTGCCGATCCGGTTCGCTATGGCCACCGCACTCACCGCGTCCGCACCCGGGCGTTTCGAGGCCCAGCTCAGCCCGCACTGGACGATCGGTGGCAAGCCCAACGGCGGCTACCTGCTGGCGCTGCTCGGACGGGCCGCGGTCGCCGTGGACACCCACGAGCACGTGATCGCGGCAAGCGCGCACTATCTTCGCTCGCCGGAGCCGGGCGCAGTCACGGTCCGGGCCGAGGTACTGCGCGCCGGCCGCTCGGCCAGCCAGCTGCGCGCGTGGCTGACCCAGGACGGCCACCCCTGCGTCGAATCACTCATCACCACCAGCACGCTCGACCCGGACACCACCGCGTACTGGCACGGCGGCCTCCCGGACGCGGGTAGCGCACCGCGCGACCAGGCGACCCGGCTGCTCAGCACGAACCCGGCCGGCCTCCCGGTCGCGATCATGGACCAGGTCGACCTGCGCCTCGACCGCGCGAGCCTCGGGTTCGCCAACGGACGCCCGAGCGGTGAGGGCGAGCTGCGGGGCTGGCTCGCCCTGCCCGACGACGAGCCGTTCGACCCGGTGTCGCTGCTCTACGCCGTCGACGCGTTCCCGCCCGCCACCTTCGACCTGGAGCTGACCGGCTGGGTGCCGACCCTCGAGCTGACCGCCTACGTCCGCGCGCTCCCGGCGCCGGGTCCGGTCCGCGTCCTACAGAAGGCCCAGCTCATCGACGCATGGCGCGTGGACGAGGCCTGCTTCGTCTGGGACTCGACCGGGCGCCTGGTCGCCCAGGGCACGCAGCTCGCCGGCATCCGACTGGGCTGACGCTGGGCCTAGGTAGCGGCGCCCTTCAAAGATAAGCAATTCGCACGATCCGTCGGGTGCGGAGCTCCGGCAGCGTGTCCCTCACCACCGCAGCCGAGGTGCGGCACCGCCGACGTCCAACGGGGGTCCGCGAAGCGTTGCTGGACGAGATGCTGCCCAGCGAGCGGGTCGTCGCCCACTACCGCGCGGCCGAGGGGATCATCGCCACAGGTGGCCGGACCGACCCGGAGCGCGCCGAGGAGCTGTCCGTCCATCTGCTCGGTTGCGGCCGTCCCATGGACGCGGTCACCTACGCGCTCAGTGGCGCCCGGCACGCCGCCGCGGTCTGGGCCTTCGCCGACGCGCGCCGGCTCTATGCCGCCGTGCTGCGACTCTGGCCGGTCGTCACGAGCGTCGAGCACACCGTCGTGCGCGCCGCCCTGCCGCATCAGGCCGACCTGCTCGCCGAGGCCGCGCTCGTCAACCGCTGGGCCGGGGCCACGATCGACGCCCAACGGCTACTTGCCCAGGCGCGAGCGCTGCCGGACCTGTCCCCCACCCAGCAGGCGCATCTCGCCCACACGCGCGGACAGGTGCTCTGGGCCGCGGGTGACATCGACGGATCGCTGGAGGCCTACACCGATGCCGATTCCGTGCTGGTCCGGGAT
>JALZAI010000270.1 GCA_030948475.1 Actinomycetota bacterium | reverse complement strand
GCGCTCGACGTGGTGTGGCACGCCGGCGGCCAACGCGACCGGGCGCTGGCCTCGCTCGCCGTGGACGGGCTGGTGGACCAGCTACCCGACGGCCGGTTCGCGCTGCCGTCCTAGCCCTGTTCGGCGTTGCCTGACGGATCCGCGAATTGACTGACGGATCCGGGTGATCACGATCCGTCAGTCAATGCGGGCGTCAGCCGCTATTCGGCGGTGATGCCCGCAGGCGGTTCGTCCAGCACCATCGCGGACGGCTTTGGCTCGCCGCGATAGCTGAACTTCTGCGGTCCGTCCTTGACCATCGGATCGACGGGGACGGCGTCGACGAGCACGATCTGGCCGGCCTCGATCTCGCCGAACAGAATCTTTTCCGACAGCGTGTCCTCGATCTCGCGCTGGATGGTGCGGCGCAGCGGTCGGGCGCCCAGCACCGGGTCGTAGCCCTTCTGCGCGAGCAGTGCCTTGGCGCCGGTCGTCAGCTCGATGCCCATGTCCTTGTTACGCAACTGCACGTCCAGGCGCGCGATCATCAGATCGACGATCGAGACGATCTCTTCCCGCGAGAGCTGGTGGAAGACGATTACGTCGTCGATGCGGTTGAGGAACTCGGGCCGGAAATGCTGCTTGAGCTCGTCGTTGACCTTCTGCTTCATCCGGTCGTAGTTCGAGTCGGTGTCGTTGTTGGCCTGCAGACCGAAGCTCACCGACTTGGACACGTCGCGCGTGCCCAGGTTGGTGGTCAGGATCAGCACCGTGTTCTTGAAGTCCACGACCCGCCCCTGACCATCGGTGAGCCGGCCGTCCTCGAGCACTTGGAGCAGCGTGTTGAACACGTCCGAGTGGGCCTTTTCAACTTCGTCGAACAGGACGACGCTGAACGGCTTGCGGCGCACTTTCTCGGTCAGCTGACCGCCCTCGTCGTAGCCGACGTAACCGGGCGGCGCACCGACGAGGCGGGACACGGTGTAGCGATCGTGGTACTCGGACATGTCCAGCTGGATCAAGGCATCGTCGTCGCCGAACAGGAACTCGGCGAGCGCCTTGGACAATTCGGTCTTACCGACCCCGGACGGGCCGGCGAAGATGAACGACCCGCCCGGACGCTTCGGATCCTTGAGCCCGGCCCGGGTGCGCCGGATCGCCTGGGACACCGCCTTGATCGCCTGCTGCTGGCCGACGACACGTTTGTGCAGCTCGTCCTCCATGCGCAGCAGCCGTGCGGTCTCCTCCTCGGTCAGCTTGAAGACCGGGATACCGGTCCAGTTCGCCAACACCTCGGCGATCTGCTCGTCGTCGACCTCGGCGACCACGTCGAGGTCTCCGGCGCGCCACTCCTGCTCCCGCTTGGCCTTGTCGGCCTGCAGGGTCTTCTCGCGGTCGCGCAGTGACGCGGCCTTCTCGAAGTCCTGCGCGTCGATCGCGGACTCCTTCTCGCGGCGGACGTCGGCGATGCGCTCGTCGAAGTCGCGCAGATCAGGCGGCGCGGTCATCCGCCGGATCCGCATCCGGGCGCCGGCCTCGTCGATGAGGTCGATTGCCTTGTCCGGCAGGAACCGGTCGCTGATGTAGCGGTCGGCCAGCCCGGCAGCCGCGACGAGAGCGGAGTCGGTGATCGAAACGCGGTGGTGCGCCTCGTACCGGTCGCGCAGGCCCTTGAGGATCTCGATGGTGTGCGCCACGGTCGGCTCGCCAACCTGCACCGGCTGGAACCGTCGCTCGAGGGCGGCGTCCTTCTCGACGTACTTGCGGTACTCGTCGAGCGTCGTCGCGCCGATCGTCTGCAGCTCACCGCGGGCCAGCATCGGTTTCAGGATGCTCGCGGCGTCGATCGCGCCCTCTGCGGCGCCGGCCCCGACGAGGGTATGGATCTCGTCGATGAACAGGATGATGTCGCCGCGCGTGCGGATCTCCTTGAGCACCTTCTTCAGGCGCTCTTCGAAGTCACCGCGATAACGGCTGCCGGCGACCAGCGAGCCCAGGTCGAGGGTGTAGAGCTGCTTGTCCTTCAGGGTCTCGGGTACCTCGCCCTTGACGATCCCCTGCGCGAGGCCTTCGACGACGGCGGTCTTTCCGACGCCGGGCTCGCCGATCAGCACCGGGTTGTTCTTGGTGCGGCGCGAGAGCACCTGCATGACCCGCTCGATGACGCTTTCACGTCCGATGACCGGATCGAGCTTGCCCTCGCGGGCCGACTGGGTCAGGTTGCGGCCGAACTGGTCGAGCACGAGCGACGTCGACGGCGTGGACTCTGCCGCGGCGCCGGCCGGCTCCTTGCTCTGGTAGCCGTTGAGCAGCTGGATGACCTGCTGGCGGACCTTGTTCAGGTCGGCGCCCAGCTTAACCAGCACCTGGGCGGCCACCCCTTCGCCCTCACGAATGAGGCCGAGCAGGATGTGCTCGGTGCCGATGTAGTTGTGGCCCAGCTGCAGCGCTTCGCGCAGGCTGAGCTCGAGCACCTTCTTGGCGCGCGGCGTGAACGGGATGTGCCCGCTCGGTGCCTGCTGGCCCTGGCCGATGATCTCCTCGACCTGCTGGCGTACGGCGTCCAGGGAGATGCCGAGGGATTCGAGTGCTTTGGCGGCGACTCCCTCACCCTCGTGGATCAGGCCGAGCAGGATGTGCTCGGTGCCGATGTAGTTGTGGTTGAGCATCCTGGCCTCTTCCTGGGCCAGGACAACGACGCGGCGTGCGCGGTCGGTGAACCTCTCGAACATGTGCGGCAGCTCCTTCCGCGCGTTGTGCTCGGGCTGAATCAGCTCGGTAGTTCTACGTCAACTCTAGTCCGCGGGTGTACGCCCGCCGGTTCCGCGGCCATCGAGCGAGCCCGCGTGCTCGTTCGCGGGCTTGTGTGGTGCAACATTCGGCGGACCGGCGGTCATGCCCGCGCACCGTCCGCCGACAGCGAACAACGAGCGCTCGGTAGGTTCGGACGTTATGCCGGACATCTGCCTGGCCGAGGTGCGCACGGGTTCGTCCGCCCTGTCCGGCTACCTCGCCCATCCGAGCGCTGCTGCGCCCTGGCCAGCAGTTGTGGCGATCCACGAGGGATGGGGTCTTGACGACGTCATGCGCCGACAATGCGACCGGCTCGCGGCTGCCGGGTACCTCAGTCTCGGTCCGGACCTGTTCAGCGATGGCGGCACGCGTCGCTGCGTCGTCGCCGCGTTGCGTGACCTGTTTCGCGGTCACGGCTCGGCTTTCGCCGACATCGAGGCGTCACGCCGCTATCTGCTCGACCGGGCCGAGTGCTCGGGAAAGGTCGGCATCATCGGATTCTGCATGGGCGGGGGCTTCGCGCTGGTGGCCGCAACCCGTGGCTTCGACGCGGCGTCGGTCAACTACGGCGTGCTGCCGCGCCATCGCGAGAGCGCGCTAAGGGGTGCCTGCCCAATCGTCGCGAGCTACGGCGGCAAGGACGTCGTCCTGCGCGGCGCGGCCGCCAAACTGGAGCGCACGCTGACCACGCTGTACGTCGAGCACGACGTCAAGGACTATCCCGGCGCTGGGCACAGCTTTCTCAACGACGCCCCCAACGGCCCACGATTGCTACGGCCGCTGCTGCGGATCGGCAACGTCGGACCCGAGCCAAGGGCAGCAGCCGACGCGTGGCGACGCATCGAGGCATTCTTCGGCGAGCACCTCGGCGCCGCAGCCGCGTGACCCTGAGTCTGCTCGCTCGAGCGTTTCGCTGCGGCGACGTCAGCAGATATCAGTTCGTGTTGTTGTACGCCGCGTTGTTGTACGCCGTGTTGTTGTAGGCCTCCAGGACCTGCGAGGGGATGCGGCCCTTCTCCCCGACTCGGTGACCGTTCTTGCGCGCCCACTCGCGGATCGCGGCCGTCTGCTCGCGGTCGACGCGGTGCGGGCGCCCCCTAGGCACTGACCGCGGGCCGGTACGCGCGGAGCGGCGCGCACTCGCGACATAGACCGCGAGCGAGTCCCGCAGCCTGGCTGCGTTGTCGGCCGAGAGATCGATTTCGTACTGGGTGCCGTCCAGCGCGAATGCGACGGTTTCTGACGCGGCTTCGCCGTCAAGATCATCGATCAGCTGGACGATGTGCTTCTGTGCCATCGGCTTGTCCCTTTCCCGGAAATCAAACCCGCCATAACAATAACCCCGTCCGAGTCGCGGAGCGACAAACGCCGAGCCCGCACGTCATCGCGGGCGGATCAACGGGAACAGAATGGTCTCCCGAATACCCTTTCCGGTGAGCAGCATGATCAGGCGATCGACGCCGAGGCCCATCCCACCGGTAGGCGGCATTCCGTGCTCCAACGCTCGGAGGAACTCCTCATCGAGTTCCATGGCGTCCGGATCACCGTTCGCCGCCGCCAACGACTGCTCCACCAGACGGCGTCGCTGCTCGACCGGATCCACCAGCTCGGAGTAGGCGACCCCTATCTCGACGCCGCCCGCAACCAGATCCCAGGCTTCGGCCAGGCGCGGGTCGTCACGCTTCGGCCGTGCCAGTGGGCGGACGGCTACCGGATAATCGCGAACGAAGGTCGGGGTCACGAGGGTGGGTTCAACCAGCTTCTCGTACAACTCCAGAACAATGTCGCCTGCTGACCACTGGGGTTTCAACGCAACGTGCAATCGCGTGGCGTAGGTCCGCAGCGTGGCGGCGCCCGTTGCCGGGCCGACCTGCTCGCCCACGGCCTGCGAGACGAGGTCGTGGACGGCGACGGAACGCCACCGGCCCTGTAAATCGATCTCGGCACCGGCCGCGGTCAGCGCCGTGTCGACTCCAGCAGCGTCAGCGGCATCGAGAATGAGCTGACGGGTCAATTCGGCCATGGTGTCGTAATCGCCGTACGCCTCATACGCCTCGAGCAGCGTGTATTCCGGGGAATGCGTCGAGTCGACGCCTTCGTTGCGGAATACCGGGCCGATCTCGAACACCCGCTCGAGGCCACCGACGATGCACCGCTTGAGGTACAACTCGGTGGCGATCCTTAGCGACATTTCGAGGTCGAAGGCGTTGAGATGGGTGTGAAAGGGCCGGGCTGCCGCACCGCCGTGCACCGGCTGCAGAATCGGCGTCTCGACCTCGAGAAATCCGCGTGAGTGCAGCGTCTCCCGTAATGATCGGGTCACGGCTCCTCGTATCCGCAGCATGTCGCGTGCGTGCGGGCGCACGATCAGGTCCAGGTATCGCTCACGTACCCGCGTCTCCTCGGACAGCGGTTTGTGTGCGACCGGTAACGGGCGCAGCGCCTTGGCGCTGATCCGCCACGAGTCGACGAGTACGGACAGCTCGCCGCGCTTGGACGAGATGACCACGCCGTGCGCGAAGACGAGGTCGCCGAGGTCGACATCGGCCTTCCAGTCGGCTAGCGAATCGGTGCCGATGCGATCCAGCGAGAGCATCAACTGTAGTTCGACCCCGCCCTCGCGCACGGTCGCGAAGCACAGCTTTCCGGTGTTGCGTACGAAGATGACCCGGCCGGTAACCCCGACCTCGTCCCCGGTCTGCTCACCAGCCCCGAGGTCGGGATACCTCGCACGGATCTCGGCCAGGCCGGCGGTGCGCAGGACCCCGACCGGGAACGGCGCCCGCTCGGGGTCGGCCATGAGCCGGTCGTACTTTGCCCTGCGGATGCGCAGCTGCTCGGGAAGATCCTCCTCGAACTCGTCCGCGTCCCCCGGACTGTCGTCACTCACGGCCGAGCCTCGCTGCGCTCGTTCGGCCGCCAGAGGCCCATTCCCATGGTTCGCTCGCAAGCTTCGCTCACGCCCAAACCCTATCGAGCGCGAGGTTACGAATGTCACCGCCGAAAGCTGTCCCGCGCCTCTGCCGGGAACCTGCTCGCTTCGGCAGAGTTCCAGCCATGAACACAACCATCGCCGATCCAGCTACGGCAGGCATCAGTCTGCGCGGCCTGCAAAAGTCGTTCAAGAGTCCGACCGGCCCGCTGCACGCCGTCCAAAATCTCGACATCGCCATCAGCCCGGGCGAGACGGTCGCGTTGCTCGGACCGAACGGCGCCGGGAAGTCCACCACCATCGACATGCTGCTCGGCCTGCTGGCTCCGGACGCCGGCGAGGTGCGGGTGTTCGGTATGACGCCCCACGATGCAATTTCCGCCGGTGCCGTGGGTGCGATGCTCCAGGTCGGCGGTGTGATCCAGTACCTCACCGTCCGTGAGCTGCTCACGATGATCGCGAGCCTCTACCCGCGACCGCTGGACGTCGACGAGGTGATTGAGCTCACCAAGATCGGAGATCTGGCCCAACGCAAGACCAGCAAGCTCTCCGGCGGCCAGACGCAGCGGCTGCGCTTCGCGATCGGACTGGTCAGCAACCCGGACCTGCTCGTTCTCGACGAGCCGACGGTTGCGATGGATGTGGAATCCCGCCGCGACTTCTGGTCGACCATGCGCGAGTTCGCGGCGCGTGGAAAGACAGTGCTGTTCGCGACGCACTACCTCGAAGAAGCCGACGCGTACGCCGACCGGATCATCCTGATGGCGCGCGGTGTGGTAGTCGCGGACGGACCGGCCACCGAGATCAAGGCGACCGTCGGCGTCCGCACGATCCGTGCGACATTGCCGGGCGCTGACCTGGCCGCCCTGGGTGCACTGCCGGGGGTGACCAACGCCGAGACTCGAGGCGAAGGGGTGATTCTCAACTGCTCCAACTCCGATGAAGCGCTACGCGCTTTGCTACCGGCCTTTGCCGATGCCCGGGACATCGAGGTAACCGGTGCCGGTCTCGAGGAGGCGTTCCTGCAACTCACCAGCGACGCCGCACCGGTGCCCCCGAACCTCCCGACTCAGGAGGTGGCGCGATGAGCACCCTCACCTATACCCGGTTCGAACTGTTGCGCACCGTCCGCAATCGCCAGTCGTTCATCTTCTCGCTGGCCTTTCCGCTGGTCATGTACTTCTTGCTCGCGGGCCCGAACAAGGACAACCACAACTTCGGTGGGACGAAGGGGCACCCGACCCACCTGTTCGCGCCGCTGTACTACATGGTCGGACTGCTGGGTTTCGGTGCCATCGTCGCCGTGATGGGTGGCGGGGCGCGCATCGCTGCCGAGCGAACGGTCGGTTGGAATCGGCAACTGCGGCTGACTCCCCTGTCCGCGCGCAGCTATCTGCGCACCAAGGTCCTGACCGGCTATCTCATGGCGGTCATCGGCATCGCGCTGCTGTACGCGTCCGGCATCGCGATGGGGGTCCGCCTGCCCATGGTCAACTGGCTGGAGATGACCGGGCTGATCCTGGTCGCGCTGATCCCCTTCGCTGCCCTGGGAATCGCGCTCGGTCACCTGCTCAACGACGACGCGATGGGACCCGCGCTGGGCGGCGGCGTATCGCTGTTCGCGTTCCTGGGGGGCACCTGGTTCCCGATCACCGGCGGCGGGCTGTTCGTGCAGTTCTGCCAGCTACTGCCGTCCTACTGGCTGGTGCAGGCCGGTCACGTCGGTCTCGGAGCCGCCAACCCGTGGCACGCGAAGGCCTGGCTCGTCGTCGGGGTGTGGGCAGTGGCGTGTGCGGCGTTCGCGATGTGGGCCTATCGTCGCGACACCAAGCGAGCCTGACCTACCCTCGACACCGAGATGAGCTGCCCATCGCGTCCCGCCGCCACCCAGCCGGACTTCGCCCGGATGTGGGGCGCCGGCTGGCGGCGGTACTTCTTCCCGGGTTTCTGGCTGGTCTACCTCGGCCAGGCGGTCAATGGCGTCGCCAAGCACTCCCACGGCCTCGCCGCCGTCACCGGATACGTACTCGTCGCCGCCTTTGCAGCGTGCTACCTGGCCGCACTGCCGATGGGATGGCGCAGCGCGGGACGCGCGTTCTGGTGGCTGTACGCGGCGGGCTACCTACTGACCGTGGCGGAGGCCTTCATCGCCGGGGCGGACGCGCTGGTGTTCTGCGTGTATCTCGGGGTGCTGACCGTGGCCGCGCGCAACCGTCGGGTCGCCCCGGTCGTGCTGGCCCTCACGGCCGCCGTCGGCGTGCTGCCCCGCATCGTCCCCGGTTGGGGGGGCCACATCGACTGGAACGGCGCGCTCACCGTCTTCCTGGTCTCGTTCGCGATGTTCGGGTTCTTCGCCATCGTCCGGTCGAACATCGAGTTGGCTGCAGCTCGCGCGGAAGTGGCGCGGTTGGCGGCCGAGAATGAGCGCACCCGCATCGCCCGCGACCTGCACGACCTGCTGGGCCACTCGCTCACCACGATCACCGTCAAGGCGGGACTTGCCCGCAGGTTGGCCGAGCACGGTGACGGTGCCCGCTCGGTGGCCGAGATCGGTGAGGTAGAGCGGCTCTCGCGCCGGACCCTGGCCGACGTCCGGGCCGCGGTCGCCGGACACCACGACGTGACCCTCGCCGGCGAATTGGCCACTGCACGCGAGGTGCTTCGCGCGATGGATATCGTCGCCGAACTACCCGGATCGGTAGACATCGTCGACCCGACCCTGTCGGAGCTGTTCGGCTGGGTGCTGCGCGAGGCCGTCACGAACATCGTGCGCCATTCCCGGGCAACCCGGTGCGCCGTGACGCTGACACCGCGCTGGATCGAGATCACCGACGACGGCCGGGGGGCGGCGACACCGGGCGACGGCAATGGCCTGTCCGGGCTGCGGACGCGGTTGGCGGCCGCCGGGGGCGAGCTGACCGCACAGGCCACCGGGCGCGGCTGGCAGCTGCGGGCTGTCGTGCCGGGCGGCACGTCCCACTACCCCGGCCGGTCGGACGCGACGTTGGCCGACTTCGGCGGCACGTCGGGCGCCGCCGCTCGGATCGCGCCGTGACCGTGAGCGAGCGAAGCGAGTGAACAAGTGTCATCGGGCTTTGCCGGCCGCACGCTTTCCAGCGGCCGAGTGCGGTGCCGCCGGTGCGGCGCCGCGCCCGATTCGGCTGCTGCTCGCCGACGACCAGACGTTGGTCCGCACCGCCCTGGCCACGCTGCTCGAACTCGAGGACGACTTCGAGGTGATCGCGCAGGTCGGGCGCGGCGACGACGTGGTGGCCGCGGCGCGGGCCGGACGAGCGGACGTCGCCCTGCTCGACATCGAGATGCCCGGTATGGACGGCCTGGCCGCAGCGAGCGCGCTGGCCCACGAGCTGCCGACCTGCCGGGTGATCATCCTGACCGCGTTCGGACGTGCCGGCTACCTGCGCCGGGCGATGGAGTCCCGGGCGCTGGGATTCGTCGTCAAGGACATCGAGGCCGAGCAGCTGGCCGACGCGGTACGTCGGGTCGCGCGCGGAGAACGGGTCGTGGATCCGACGCTGGCCGCCGCGACCCTGGCCGGCGGGCCGTCCCCGCTGACCGGCCGGGAGCGTGACGTGCTGGTGGCCGCCCGCGACGGGGCGACCGTCGCCGACATCGCAGGCAAGCTGTTCCTCTCCGAGGGGACGGTGCGCAACTACCTGTCCGCCGCGATAGCGAAGACGGGCACGCGCAACCGGGTTGAGGCGGTGCGGATTGCCGACGAACGCGGCTGGCTCTAGTTTGGCCCCGTAGCGGCGTTCGGCACGGCATGTCGCGCCGCAGCGAGGCAACCAGTCAGAGCTGGGGCATGACCTCGGACGCGATGAGCTCCAGTTGATCTAGGTCGTCGAGGTCGAGCACCTGCAGATACACCCGCGTCGCGCCCAGGCCGGCGAATTCACCGATCCGGTCCACGATCTCTGACGGCGTGCCGCCCAGCGCGTCCTCGCGCAGATCGTCGGTCGTGCGCCCGATCGCGTCGGCGCGCCGCGCGAATTGCGCCTCCTCGCGTCCCACGCACACGGTCTGCGCGACCGAGTAGACCAGCTCGCGTCCCGCCTCGTCGGCGGCGGCGCGGACCCGTTCGAAGATCGCTGCGGTGCCCTTGCGATTGAAGCCGACGTTGTACTCGTCGGCGAAACGGGCCGCGAGCGCGGCGCTGCGTTTCTTACCAGCGCCGCCGAGGATGATCGGTGGACGCGGCGATTGAGCTGGCTTGGGAAGTCCGGGCGAGTCGGCGATTCGGTAGTGCGCGCCGTCGAAGGAGTACGTCTCGCCCACAGGCGTGCGCCAGAGTCCGTCGATGATCTCGAGTTGCTCGGCGAAGCGGTCGAAGCGCTCGCGGACGTCAGGGAACGCGATGCCGTAGGCCGCGTGTTCGGCGTCGTACCAGCCGGTGCCGATGCCAAATTCGACCCGTCCGCCGCTCATCTGATCGACCTGCGCCACGCTGATCGCGAGCGGCCCGGGCAGCCGGAACGTGGCGGCGGTGACCATGGTGCCGAGCCGGATACGGCCGGTTTCGCGGGCCAGACCAGCCAACGTGACCCAGGAGTCGGTGGGTCCGGGCAGGCCGTCCCCACCCATTGCCAGGTAGTGGTCCGAGCGGAAGAAGGCGTCGAAGCCGAAGTCCTCGGTGGCCTTCGCGATCCGCAGGAGCGTTTCGTAGCTGGCGCCTTGCTGGGGTTCGGTGAAGATGCGCAGGTCCATGCCTGTCGAACCTACGTCAGACGTTGCGGTCGTAGATGAGGCGCAGGCCGAGCAGGGTCAGGTCCGGTTCGTGCCGGGTCACCGTCTCGCAGTGTGCGATGAGCAACGGCGCGAGCCCGCCGGTCGCGATCACCTCGACCGCGGCCGGATCGTCCGGCGCCAGTTCAGTCGAGAGCCGCCGCACCAGCCCGTCGACCTGACCCGCGAATCCGTACAAGATCCCGGACTGCAGCGCCTCGACGGTGCTCTTGCCGATCGGGCCGCGCGGCTCGACCAGCTCGACCGTGCGCAACTGCGCGGCGCGGGCAGCGAGCGCTTCCAGGGAGATCTCGATACCAGGCGCGAGCGCTCCGCCGAGGAAGTCACCGCGCTCGCTCACCACGTCGAAGTTGGTAGTCGTGCCGAAGTCGACCACGATCGCTGGGCGGTTGCCGACGAGATGGTGCGCGGCCAGGGTGTTCACGATCCGGTCGGCGCCGACCTCCTTGGGATTCTCGTACTGCAGGCCGACGCCCGTGCGCACGCCCGGCTCGACGAGGACGGTCGGCAGGTCCGGGTAATAGGTCGCCAGCATCAAGCGCAACTCGCGCAGCGCGGCGGGGACGGTCGAGCAGGCCGCCGTGCCGGTGACCACGTGGTCGCTGAGCAGGCCGCGGTAGGTCAACGCGAGTTCGTCGGCCGTACTGCGGGCATCGGTCTTGATGCGCCACGAGCGCTCGAGCTTCTCGCCCTCGAAAACGCCGAGGACGGTGTTGGTGTTGCCGATGTCGATGGCGAGCAGCATCTACGTCCGTCCGATGTCGTGCGCGAGGCCCCAGAGTGCCAGGTAGTCGAGGCCCGCGCACTGGTTTGCACCTGGAACCGTCGCTGCTCGGCGGCCGATAGCCACGAATCCGGGTGCAAACCGGGGTCTCGGGCGATCGTGATCACAGGCGCACCGCCACATTGTCGATGAGCCGGGTGCCGCCCAGGCGGGCCGCGACGAGCAGCCGGGCCTCGCCGTGTTCGGGCACCTCGCCGAGTGTGCGGTCGCGCAGGGCGAGGTAGTCCACGTCGAGTCCCACGAGCTCGGCAGCCGCCGCCTCCAGGACCGCCTGCGACCCACCGCGAGCGGCCTTCCGCCCGGCGAACAAGGCACGGGCCAGACCCACTGCCCGCAGCCGGTCGTCCGCGGATAGGTAGCGGTTCCGGCTGGACAGCGCCAGCCCGTCCGGCTCGCGGACGGTCCGGACGGGCTGCACGGTCACCGGCATGTTCAGATCCGCGACCATCTGCTCGATCAAGCAGTACTGCTGATAGTCCTTCTCGCCGAAGTGGGCCACCGCCGGCTGCACCAGACCGAAGAACTTGGCAACGACGGTCAGCACGCCCGTGAAGTGACCGAAACGCGACGCCCCCTCCAGCACGGCGCCCAGCGGCCCTGGATCGACCGTGATGCCCACCGGACCGTGCGGGTAGACGTCCTGTCCGGCAGGCATCCACACCACGTCCACGCCCTCGGCCGTGCAGAGCTCGAGGTCCGCGTCGAGGGTGCGCGGGTACTTGCTCAGATCCTCGTTCGGCCCGAATTGGGTCGGGTTTACGAAGATCGTCACCACGGTCGAGCCGCCGACCTGCCGGGCGGACCGGATCAGCGCGGCATGCCCGGCGTGCAGTGCGCCCATCGTCGGTACGAGGTTCACCGGCCCGGTGAGTGCCGCGCGAGCGTCGACGAATTCCACGCGGGAACGCACGATGCGCGGCGTCATGCGAGCACCCCGAGCAACGCCGCCAGCTGGGCATCGTCGAGGCTTCCCGCCGCGTGGGCGCGCTGTGCAGTGCGGCGCGCCATCGCAAGATAGGACGCCAGGATCTGCGGCGCGGCGTCGGCGAGCGAGCGCCGGTGGCTCGCCACGGTCGCGACGTCACCGCGCGACACCGGCCCGGTGAGCGCGGCGTCGCGCAGGCGCAGGGCGTTGTCCAGTGAGGCCGACAGCAGCGGTGCCAGCAATCGCGGCGCGTCAGCCACGCCCGCGCCGTCCAGCAGCGCAAGCGCATCGTTCACCAGCGTCACCAAATGGTTCGAGCCGAGCGAGAGCGCAGCGTGATAGAGCGGACGGGCCGGTTCCGGCACCCACACCGGCTCGCCGCCCATCTCGACGACGAGCGCCTCGGCGACGGGGCGAAGCTCGTCGAGCGCCGTGACGCCGAACGCGGCGCCGTCGAGCCGGTCGACGTCCTCGGGACGGCCGGTGAAGGTCATCACCGGGTGCAGCGCGAGTGCGAGCACACCGCGCGCCGCAGCCGGATCGAGCACCCCGATGCCCTGCGATCCTGCAGTGTGCGCGACCAGCTGACCCTCCAGCCAGGCACCGGTGTCGGCCAGACCGGCCACGAGGGGGCGGAGCGCGTCGTCGGGAACGGCGAGCAACACGAAGTCGGCGGCGGCAATGACCTCGTCCGGGGGTCGGATCGATGCTCCGGGCAGCATTCGCTCGGCGCGCTGTCGCGACTGGGTCGATACCGCGCTGACGGCGACAATCTCGTGACCGGCCCGGGCGAGGGCGGCACCCAGCGTGGAGCCGACGCGTCCTGAGCCGACGATCCCGACCCGCAGCCGAGCCGGTCGGTCACTAGCCACGGCCGAGCCTCGCTTCGCTCGTTCGGCCGCCAGAGGCCGATGTCATGGTTCGCTCGCAAACTTCGCTCACGCCGAGCCTCGCTTCCACC
>JALZAI010000330.1 GCA_030948475.1 Actinomycetota bacterium | reverse complement strand
GGCCGACGCCGACGGCGGCCCAGGTCCGCGCCCGGGTGGACGCGGCCGTCCGCAAGATCCGGGCCGAGCAGCCGTCCGGGGCCATCTCGGTCGCCGCGGTCAACACGGTCAGCGGCAAGAGCTACTCGTCCGGAGCGCGATCAGGCATGTGGATGGCCAGCTCGTACAAACTCCTCGTCGTCGAGGCGCTGCTGCTGCACCAGCGCTCGCTGTCGGACTACCAGGTCGACCAAGCCACAGCCGCCATCGAGAACAGCGACAACACGGCCGGCTACTCGCTGTTCCTCGCGGCGGGCGGCAACAGCGGGCTGAGTTCGGCCGCGAGCCGATTCGGCATGACGCACACGGTGCCCGGCCGCAGCGACCCGACCTTCACGCACACCAGTGCGCTGGACTGCGTTCGGCTGCTGCGCAACCTTGTCCGCAGCAATGGTCCGTTCGATGCGGGCACCCGCTCGTTCGTCCTCGGACTGATGCGCGACGTCGAGGCCGACCAGCGCTGGGGTGTCGGTGTATTGGCCGACCGGGGCTCCACGTTCTACAACAAGAACGGCTGGCTCGCTGTCGACAACTCCAACGGCTCGGACGAGGCTGACGACGATCTGTGGATCGCGAGCAGTCTCGGCATCGTGACCATCAAGGGCCAGCAGGTGCTGATGGCCGTGCTGACCCAGCACCAGGACTCCTTCGACGGCGGCGTCGCGCTCGTCCAGAGACTGGCCCGGACGATCGCTCCGGCCGTCACCCGATTTGAGATCAGTGCGCCGCGAGGTGCCCGAGCAGATCCTGGCGGGTGATCACGCCGGCCGGCTTCCCGTCGATATGGACGAGCAGCGCGTCCGCGTCGCCGAGGGCAACCACCGCGACCGACACCGACTCGCCGGAGCCGATGATCGGCAGCGGAGCGGACATGTGCGGCTCGAGCGCGTCCGCGAGCGTCGCCTTGCCGGCGAACAGCGCATCGAGCAGCGCCCGTTCGGAGACCGACCCGACGACCTCCCCCGCCGTCACCGGCGGCTCCGCCCCGACGACCGGCATCTGCGAGACGCTGTACTCGCGCAGGATGTCGATCGCCTCCCGAACCGTCTCGTTCGGGTGCGCGTGGACGAGGGACGGGGTTGGGCCGGACTTGCCCTGCAGCACGTCTAGCACCGTGATCGCCCCGTCGGTCTCCAGGAAGCCGTAGTCCGCCATCCACCGGTCGGAGAAGATCTTGGCGAGGTAGCCGCGTCCGCCGTCGGGCAGCAGCACCACGATGACGTCGTCGCGGGTGGCGCGCTCGGCGACCCGGATCGCGGCCGCCACCGCCATGCCGCACGAGCCGCCGACCAGCAGGCCCTCCTCGCGCGCCAGGCGGCGGGTCATGTCGAATGAGTCGGCGTCGGAGATCGCGACGATCTCGTCGCACACCGTCCGGTCGTAGGTGCTCGGCCAGAAGTCCTCGCCGACGCCCTCGACAAGATAGGGGCGACCGGTGCCGCCGGAGTAGACCGAGCCCTCGGGGTCGGCACCGACGACGCGCACCGGGCCCTGTTCTTTGAGGTAGCGGCCGGTACCCGAGATCGTCCCACCGGTGCCGACGCCAGCTACGAAATGGGTGATCCGACCGTCGGTCTGCGCCCAGATCTCAGGACCGGTCGTCTCGTAGTGCGAGCGCGGGTTGTTGACGTTGGCGTATTGGTTCGGCTTCCAGCCGCCCGGCGTTTCGCGGGCCAGCCGATCGGACACCGAGTAGTAGGAACGCGGGTCGCCGGGAGCGACCGCCGTCGGGCACACGACGACCTCGGCGCCGTAGGCGCGCAGGGTGTTGACCTTGTCGGCGCTGACCTTGTCGGGGCAGACGAACAGGCAGGTGTAGCCGCGCTGCTGGGCAACCAGCGCCAGCCCGATGCCGGTATTGCCCGATGTCGGCTCGATGATCGTCCCGCCCGGCTGCAGCTCGCCGGACTGCTCGGCGGCGTCGACCATCCGGACCGCGATGCGGTCCTTCACTGAACCGCCCGGGTTGAAGAACTCGACCTTGGCCAGGACGGTGGGGGCCCGGCCGTCGGTCACCGACCTGAGCTTGACCAGCGGGGTGTTGCCGATCAGGTCGAGCAGGGACTCGTGGTAGTCCATCCCGTCACGGTAGGGCATCCCCGATCCGCGGGATGAGTGACGGCTGAATCGCCGTCCGTGATCTCCGCGATCCGTCAGTCAACGCAGTAGCTGCGAGGGTCCAGATAATCTGGGTGGGTGAGCAGAGCCCTGAGAGCCCGGAAGGCTGCCGTCTACGGGGGCGCCGGACTCGGCCTGTTCGCTGCGTTCGGCTCGGCAACCCTCGTTGCGGTCATGCTCGGCGAGAGCAAGCTGGCCCGCCGGCGCATCCCGATCGCCGTCGACCCGCCGCCGGTCTCGCACGACACGACGTGGACGGCGGCGGGGGTGAGCCGTTCCCGTCCACCGATCCGGGTCGCGATGCTCGGCGACTCGACTGCGGCCGGCTACGGGGTGCACCGCGACCGGGACACGCCTGCGGCTCAGATCGCGATCGGAATCTCCGAGGTGGCTCGCCGTCCGGTGCACGTGACCAACGTCGCAGTGGTCGGCGCCGAGACCGCGGAGATGCTCAGCCAGCTAGACGCGCTCGGGTCCGCGCGTCCCGAGCTGGCCATCGTCATGATCGGCGCGAACGACGTCACCGAGCTGACCAAGCCGGCCGAGGCGGTGCCGTATCTGGAGCGCACGGTCGCCCACCTGTGCGCGCTTGGCGCGGAGGTCGTGGTGGGTACCTGTCCGGATCTGGGCACGCTCCGACCGCTGGCCCAGCCGCTGCGCGCCTACGCGCGGCGGCTGTCGCGCCGGATGGCTCGCGAGCAGACCGTGGCCGTGGTGCGCGCCGGCGGGCGCACCGTCTCGCTCGGCGATATTCTCGGCCCATTGTTCTCGACCCGCCTGGATCTGTTCTCCGAGGACCAGTTCCACCCGTCCGCGGCGGGGTACGCCGAAGCCGCGCAGGCCCTGCTTCCCTCTGCCCTGGACGCGCTCGGGCTGAGCACCGTGGCCCGCTCGGCCAGCACGTTCACCACCCGCCGCTCCAAGCCGCTCGAGAAGGCCGCCGCCCAGGCCGCCGCCCGGCCCGGCAGCGAGGTCGCAGCG
>JALZAI010000327.1 GCA_030948475.1 Actinomycetota bacterium | reverse complement strand
GGGCGACGCAGGAGACCCGACGCTGACTGCGAACTTCAACCCGTTTGCGCCGCCCCCGAACCAACTCGAGGGCACCCGGCTGATCTACGAGCCGCTGGAGATCCCGAGTTCGGTCGACGGCAAGTACACGCCGTTCCTCGCGACCGGCTTCACCTTCACCGACCCGAAGACGCTGGTCTACACGCTGCGTTCGGGTGTGAAGTGGAGCGACGGCAAGCCGTTCAGCAGCGCTGATGTCGTGTTCACGTTCAACCTGCTCAAGAAGAACGCCGCGCTGGACACGACCGGGGTGTGGACGCAGATGAGCAACATCACCGCGTCCGGCAACAAGGTGACCGTGACTTTCAAGACGCCGAACGTGCCGTTCGCGACAACCGTGGCAGCAGTACCCATCGTCGCGCAGCATCTCTGGGCCTCGGTGAAGGACCCGGTCAAGTACACCAACACCAAGCCGGTGGGCACCGGACCGTTCATGCTCGACACATTCGCGCCGACCCAGTACGTGTTCAAGAAGAACCCTACGTACTGGCAGGCAAGCAAGATCGTACCGACCCAGATCAAGTTCCCTGCGCAGTCCAGCAACCAGAGCACCAATCAGCTCGACGTGACCAGCGGAAAGTTCGACTGGTCCTACAACTTCCTGCCGGACGTGAAGAAGACCTACGTAGCCAAGGATCCGAAGCACAACAGCTACTGGTTCCCGCCGGGCGGCACCATCGGGCTGTTCCTCAACCTGACCAAGTCGCCGTACACCGATGCGAACTTCCGCAAGGGTTTGTCGCTCGCGCTCAACCGCGACACGATCGCGCAGAAGGCCGTGAACGGCTACACCGGGCCGGCGAGCCTGTCCGGGCTGATCCTGCCCAACCTGGAGCAGTACCTGGACCCGAGCCTGCCGAACAAGGGCAACGTGACCCAGAACTCGTCCGCGGCGATGGCGGCTTTCCAGCAGGCCGGTTTCACCAAGCAGGGCGGCAAGTTGAGCAAGGGCGGCAAGGCGGTGTCGATGACGATCGTCGCACCGAACAACTTCACCGACTGGGTGGCTGCCGCGAAGGAGGCCAAGACTCAGCTCGGCGCCGTGGGCATCTCGGTGAGTCTCGATCTGCCGCAGTTCGCGCAGTACCAGCAGGCGATCGCGGCCGGCAAGTTCGATGTCGCGTTCGGCGGGTTCGGCGGCACAGGCATCCCGTACACCGACTTCAACAACGCCCTGAACAGCAAGTTCGCCACGCCGATCAACACCGCGACGGTCAACAACTTCGAGCGGTTCAAGGACCCGACGGTCGATCAGGCGCTCACCACCCTCGCCGCCTCGACCGCCGCAGGCGCCCAGAAGCAGGCGATCTACAAACTCGAACAGGTCATGTACAACCAGGTGCCGATCGTGCTGCTGTACTACGGCGGCAGCTGGGGCCTGTTCTCGACGAAGCACTACACCGGTTGGCCGTCCGCGACTGATCCGTACATGCTGCCGACCACTTACAACAACGCAATGCTGGTGATCCTCACCCACCTGAAGAAGGCCTGACGGCGCGATGCGCTACGTGCTCACCAAGATCGGCCTGTTCGTCCTGACGCTGTGGGCAGCGGTGACGTTGAACTTCATCCTGCCGCGACTCATGCCGGGCTCGCCGCTGGACGCCGCGCTGGCCAAGCTGGCATCGACCGGGCAGCAGGTGACGAACGCGCAGCGGCGGGCCATCGAGGCACAGCTCGGTTCGCCGCACGGCAATGCGTTCAGCCAGTACTGGGACTACCTGGGTAACCTCGCACACCTGCAGTTCGGCCGGTCCTTCACCGATCCGACCCGGACGGTTGCGAGTTCGATCGCGAAGGCGCTGCCGTGGACCCTCGTCCTCGTCGGAGCCACCACGATCTTCGCGTTCGTCATCGGCACCCTGCTCGGCGTGTACGCCGGGTGGCGCCGGGGCAAGAAGGCGGATACCGCCGTCACCCTCGGCGCGACGTTCTTCGCAGCCTTCCCGCCGTTCTGGTTGGGCCTGCTGCTGCTCTACGTCCTCGCCTTCAAGCTCGACTGGTTCGCGATCAAGGGGGGTTACAGCGAGGGGCTCACCCCGAATCTGAGCCTGTCGTTCCTTTCGGACGCGGTTCAGCACAGCGTGCTGCCCGCGCTGACCTTGGCCATCACCTCACTGTCCGGCTGGGTGTTCGGCATGCGTAACAATATGATCAACACGCTGGGCGAGGACTACGTGACCTTCGCCGAGGCGAACGGGCTGCGCAGCCGCACCGTAGCGACCCGCTACGCCGCGCGCAACGCGCTGCTGCCCAACGTCACGGCATTCGGCCTGTCGCTGGGTGCGGTGGTTGGCGGATCGGTGCTCGTCGAGGGCGTGTTCAGCTATCCCGGTCTCGGGCACCTGCTTTTCGAGGCCGTTTCGAACCACGACTTCCCGCTGATGCAGGCGCTGTTCCTCGTCATCACCGTGAGCATGCTGGTCGCGATCTTCATCGTCGACTTGCTGTACGCCCGACTCGATCCGCGGGTGCGCCGATGAGTATTTTGACGACCGTCCAGCCGCCGCCGGGCAACGGTGCGCGGATCTCGGTCAAGCCGTCCAGTTCGATACCGGGACCGCTGCTGTTCCTCGGCCGGGCGGTCCGCACGCTGTGGAGCAACGGCAAGGCGCGCATCGGCTTGGTTCTCATCGGCGTGTTCATTCTGGTCGCGCTGCTGGCTCCGTTGCTTGCGCCGCACTCGCCTAGGGCAACGGACTTCCAGCCCTACCTCGGCCCGAGTGGCAAGAACCTCTTCGGGACGACCGGCAACGGCGAGGACGTGTTCTCGCAGTGGCTCTACGGCGCGCGGGTGTCGCTGCTCGTCGGGCTCGCCGCCGGCCTCGGGGCGACGCTCGTCGCGGTCACGCTCGGCCTGATCTCGGGGTACCGGCCGGGCGCCGTCGACCGGATATTAAGCTTCGTCACCAACCTGGCACTCGTGCTGCCGGGCATCCCGCTGATGATCATCCTGGCGGCGTACTTCCCGTCGCGGTCGGTGTGGACCATCGTCCTGGTCGTCACGCTGACCAGCTGGGCCACCGGCGCGCGGGTGATCCGCAGCCAGGCGGTGACGCTGCGCACGCGCGAATTCGTCACGTCCGCCGTGTTCTCGGGGGAACGGCTGTTCCGCGTGGTGTTTCGCGAGATCCTGCCGAACATGACCTCGTTGGTCGCTGCCAGCTTCTTCGCGGCGGCCACGGCGGCGGTCCTGGCCGAGGCCAGCCTGGAGTTCCTCGGGCTCGGCAACCCTTCGACGGTCAGCTGGGGCACGATCCTGTACCAGGCCCAGCAGCAGAACGCGCTGCTCACCGGGCAGTGGCTGATGATCTTCGCGCCCGGCTTGGCGATCGCGCTGCTCTCGTTGTCGTTCACGTTCATCAACTTCGGCGTGGACGCACTGTCCAACCCGCGGCTGAGGGAGAAGTGATGTCGCTGCTGTCGGCCCGCGGGGTCAACGTCGTGTACGAGCCCAGCCGCGGGGTGCGCATCTGGTCGGTGCGCGACGTCGATCTCGACTTGGCGGAGGGCGAGTTCGTCGGTCTGGTCGGCGAGTCCGGGTGCGGCAAGTCGACCCTGGGCTATGCGCTGACCCGCATGCAGCGGCCACCGGCCCGCCTCGACGGCGGCACGATCAGCTTCGACGGCACCGACATCGCCAGCCTGGACGGTGAGGAGCTGCGGCGCCAGCGACGCAACGGCTTCGCGCTGGTGCTGCAGAGCGGGATGAACGCGCTGAACCCGGTCCGCACCATCGAGCACCACCTGCGCGACATCCTGCGCGCCCACCAGCGCGAGGGCGAACAGTGGGACACCGACGCGGTGCGTCGGCGCGGGGCCGAGTTGCTGGCAAAAGTGCACTTGGACGCTGACCTGCTGCGTCGCTACCCGCACGAGCTGTCCGGCGGCATGCGCCAGCGCGTCGCCATCATGCTGGCGCTCTCCCTCGAGCCTCGGTTGATCGTCTTCGACGAGCCGACGACCGCGCTGGACGTGATCGTGCAGGGCGCCGTGATGCAGACGATCAAGGAACTGCAGCGCGAGAACGGCTTCACCGCGCTCCTGATCAGCCACGACCTGGGCGTGGTGCTCGAGGCCACCGACCGAATGCTCGTCATGTACGCCGGCCGCATCGTCGAGGACCAGCCGTCGGCGGACCTGCTCACCCGGCCGCACCACCCGTACACCGAGGCGCTGCTGGGCTGCTATGCCGACCCCCGGGCGGACGAGGTACGCCTCGGGGGCATCTCCGGCTCGCCGCCGGATCTGTCCCTGGGCGAAAAGGGCTGCCCGTTCGCGCCGCGCTGCCCGGAAGTCGAGGACATCTGTCGCGAGTCCGATCCGGGCCTCACCCCGCTCGGGCGCGGCCGGGTCGCCTGCCACGTGCGCGCCCGAGAAGCCGGCGTGCTGACGAAGGGAGCAGCCGGTGTCGGCTGAGACGACCGTCGCCACGGGCGACGCCGAACCGGTCGCAGCGAGCCGGACGCCGCCGCTCGTCCTCGATCACGTCAGCAAGGTCTTCAGGGCGCGGGGGCAGCGCCGGGAAACGGTGCGCGCCGTCGACGACGTCTCGTTCACGCTCGCCCCCGGTGGGGCCGTCGCACTCGTCGGGGCCAGTGGGAGCGGCAAGTCGACGCTGGCGAACATGATCACCGGATCCGAGAAGGTGACCTCCGGCTCGATCAGGTTCGGAGACATCGCGGTGCACAAGCTCGGCTCCCGGGGCCTGCGCAACTACCACCGCAACGTGCAGATGGTCTTCCAGGATCCGTACGGCGCGCTCAACCCGCTGCACACGGTCGGCTACACCGTCGCCCGGCCGTGCCAGAACTTCCTCGGCATGTCCGCACGGCAGGCCGAGCAACGCGTGCACGAACTGCTCGACACGGTTGGGCTCACGCCGCCGACGCAGTTCGCCGCGAAACTGCCGCACCAGCTCTCCGGCGGCCAGCGCCAGCGGGTCGTCGTGGCGCGCGCGCTCGCGTGCGATCCCGACCTGATCGTCGCCGACGAACCGGTCTCGATGCTGGACGTCTCGCTGCGCTCGGGTGTCCTCCGGCTGCTGGCGAAGCTGCGTGCCGAGCGCGGCCTCAGCCTGCTTTACATCACCCACGATCTGCTCAGCGCACGCGTGATCACCGACGAGATCCTCGTCCTCAACGCAGGACGCCTCGTCGAGTCGGGAACGACCAAGCAGGTGCTGCAGCATCCCAAGGACGAGTACACGATCAAACTGCTCGACGCGGTGCCCAATCCGTTCGCGGCCGCGAAGCCGATCGGCACCGCGACGACCTGAGGAGGAGGTCCCATGCGCAAACCTCGTCGAGGAATGCTCGCCGTGATCGCTGCGTCGGTGCTGACGGTGTCGCTCGCCGCTGCGCCGTCGGCAGCCGCAGGGCACGGTGGCTCCGAAGGTATTAACACGGGGCCACAGTTCAGCGGGTACCAGCGCGCCGTCCTGTACGGCATCGCGAAGGACACCTGGAACTTCTTCGAGCACGACGTCGACCCGAACACCCACCTGCCGCTGGACAACCTCGGTCCCGGTGCGGCTCGCGGCACGTACACCTCGTCGGCGAACGTCGGCACCTATCTCTGGGCTGTTGTTGCCGCGTACGACCTGCATATCATCGACCGGCACAAGGCCGCTTCGCTGATCTCGGCGACCCTGACGACGGTGACGGCGCTCAAGCGCACCTACGGCTTTCTCTACCAGTGGTACGACACGAGCAACGGGCACGTGATCAAGAACCCGGGCGACATGGACTGTGCCACGGAGCCGACACCCGCGCAGGACAACTGTTACTTCCTCTCCGCGGTCGACAACGGCTGGTACGCGTCCGGATTGATGGTGACCCGGCAGGCCTTCCCCGAGCTGCATCGGCTTGCGTCCTCGTTGCTGCAGCCGATGAACTTCTCGATCTTCTACGACAACCGCCCGCAGACCGCGTGCAACGTGAACGCGGCGATCGACAACCAGCCGACCGGGCAGATGTTCGGCGGCTACTACGTCGATCAGGGTCCGGCGGGCTACCACAACGGCGCGCTCTACAGCGATCCGCGCATCGCGATGTATCTGGGGATGGGTCGGCACCAGATGCCCGGTGACGTGTGGTGGCGCACCTGGCGCACGCTGCCGCCCAAGCAGTGCGACACCGACCCGGACTTCTCCTGGCAGGGCCAATGGCCGCCGCGGGGGTACTGGACGACGATCGCCGACCCGCAGTCCGGCAAGCAGTTCCGGGTCTGGGAGGGGCACTACACCTACCCCGGCACCTCGCTGAAATTCATCCCGACCTTCAACGGCGGCATGTTCGAGGGGCTGATGGCCAACGACGTGGTGCCCGAGACGAGCTGGGGTCCGCGCAGCTTCGGTCTTGCCGACCGGCGGCTCGCCCGCGTCCAGATGAAGTACGCCACCGAGCAGCTCGGCTATCCGGTATGGGGGATCTCGCCGTCCAGCACGGCCGACGACACCGGCGGATACAGCGCGTTCGGCGCGCAGGGCCTTCAGTTCCCGAACGGGCAGCGAATTGCTTTGGGGCCGTGCGTCCCATCGCCCAGCACCGACTGCTCGCAGGTCGAGAGCACGGTGACTCCGCACGCGTCGTTCATCGCGCTGGATGTCGCACCGAAGCGGGCGTACGACAACATCGCAACCTTGCGCCAGCTCTACCCGGACAGCTACACCTCGGACGGCGGCTTCTACGACGCGGTGAATCCGTCCACCGGAGCGGTCGGGCACCGGCGCCTCGTCCTCGACCAGTCGATGATCATGGCGGGGTTGGACAACGCGCTCAACAACCGGCAGATGCAGCGCTGGTTCGCGCGGGACCCGATCTCGTACGCGGCGAAGCTCTATCTCGCGTCGGAAACGATGTCGCTGAAGTAGTCGAGTAGCCGTCCCGGCCCGATCTTCGGATAGGGTCGGCGGCGGTGTGCCGGGAAGTCTGGTCGGCGGTGATTGCCCCCTGCCAACGGAGACTCGATGAACGAAGCGCGGCACTTCGCACTGATCGTGCTGCTGGCTGCCGTCGTCGTCCTGGTCGCGGTGCTGTCCAATCGCCTCACCGAGCGGCTCAAGATCCCGGTGCCGCTGCTCGTCCTAGTCGCGGCAGCAGTGGCGGTCAAGCTGGTCGGACCGTTGCATGCACCGCCGACGCACGCGGTCGAGGAGATCCTCACCGTGGCGCTGGTGGGCATCCTCTTCGACGGCGGCATGCACATCGGCCGGGGCCGGTTCAGTTCGGCCGCGGCGCCGATCGCGATCGTCGGGGTGCTCGGGACGTTTCTGACTGCGGCGGGCGCGGCAGTCCTGCTGCACTCCGCCTTCGGACTCGACTGGTTCACCTCCCTGCTCGTGGGAACGGCCATTGCACCGACCGACCCTGCCGTGGTGTTCTCAGTGCTCGGCCAGCGCGAGATCGCCGGACGCAGCGCGACGATCCTGCAAGGCGAGTCCGGCGCCAACGACCCGGTCGGCATCGCCCTGATGGCCGGCCTCATCGCGGCAGGCGGCGTCAGCCTGGGCGCGTTCGGACATGTCGGGCTGGAGTTCCTGCTGCAGATGGTCGTCGGCGCGCTCATCGGTATCGTCGGCGGACGCGCACTGCTCTGGTTCATGCGCCACGTCAGCCTGCCGGGCGAGGGCCTCTACCCGCTGCGGACGCTCGCCTGCGCGTTGGTGCTCTTCGGCGCGGCGACGCTGCTTCACGGGTCGGGCTTCCTCGCGGTCTTCGTAGCGGGCGTGCTTCTCGGCGACGAGCGGGCGCCGTACAAGCGCGAGATCGAGCGCTTCCACTCCGCGCTCGCGAGCCTCGCCGAGATCGTCGCGTTCGTGGTGCTCGGCCTGACGGTGAACCTGAACGTGCTGGCACGCACCGATGTGTGGGTGCCGGGGCTGATCCTGGCCGCGGTGGTGTCCTTCGTCGTGCGCCCGGTGTTCGTCGGGCTCTGCCTGCTGCCGGCCCGGCTGCACCGCAACGAGAACGCGTTCGTGCTCTTCGCCGGGCTCAAGGGTGCCGTGCCGCTGCTGCTCGGTGAGTTGATCCTCGCGGCGGACGTGGGCGATGCGCAGCGGCTGTACGGGATCGTGGTCGTGGTCGTGGTGTTCTCGGTGCTCGTCCAGGGCAGCCTGACCCCCGCGGCCGCGCGCGTGCTGAAGGTGCCGATGCGCCCCATCGAGCCGGAGCCGTGGGCCCTGGGCGTGCGGCTGCGCGACGAGCCACAGGGCGTGCACCGCTATACGATCCGCGCGGGCGCGCCGGCCGACGGACGGGCGATCGCCGAGCTGACCGAACTGCCCGAGGACGCGTGGATCAGCTTCGTGGTGCGCGCCCGGGGGCTGGTGCTGGTACGCAGCGCGACGGTGTTGCGCGCGGGTGACGAGGTGCTGGTGCTCAGCGACAAGGACCGCGGCGCGGTGCTGCGCGCGGTCTTCGAAGGCTGAGCACTGGCTCGATCAGCGCACGTCGTGCGGACGGAACTGGATGCTGATCCGCGGGCCGGTCGGGCGCGAGGTCTTGGGGATGCAGTGCTCCCAGGTGCGCTGGCAGCTGCCGCCCATGACGAGCAGATCGCCGTGCCCGATGTCGTGGCGCAGCTCGGTGCGTCCGCCGCCGCGGGGACGAAGCAGCAGCGGTCGTGGCGCGCCGATCGAGACGATCGCGACGATGGTGTCCTCGGTGCGGCTGCGCCCGATCCGGTCGCCGTGCCAGGCGACACTGTCGCGTCCGTCGCGGTATAGGCACAGCCCGGCGGTGGCGAAGCGCTCACCGAGTTCGGCCGCGTAGTGCGCGTCGAGGGCTGCCTTCATCTCGTCGAGCAGCGGATCGGGCAATTGCTGCGTCTGGTCGTAGAACGCCAGCAACCGCGGGACGTCGACCACCCGCTCGTACATCTGGCGCCGCTCGGCCCGCCAGAGCACGGCGTCGCGCAACCGCTCGAAGAGCGCGTCCGCTCCGCGCAGCCACCCGGGGCGGCTGTCGACCCAGGCACCGTTGCGCAGGTTCGTTCGTGTCACCGCATCGGCCAAGGGGGTCGGGCCGTCCTCGATTCCGAGGTCGAGCAGTGATGCCTGGAACGCAACACTCATGGCAACCAGCATACTCCAGATTATCGAACGTGTGCCTCATTTCGGGTGCCACTCGCGCGCCCGCCCAAGTCCACCGCCTAGGGTCGTGCGAGTGACCCGCCGCCTCGACGACGACATCGATCTGCGGATCGCGTCGCTGCTCGTAGCCGACGGACGGGCCCCGTTGCGGAGCCTCGCCGTGGCGACGGGGCTGTCGGTGTCCGCGGTGCAGGCGCGGGTGCGGCGGCTGGAGACCGACGGTGTGATCCGCGGCTACAGCGCCGACGTCGATCCGGAGGCGCTCGGCCTGCCACTGACCGCCGTGGTGGCGATTACCCCGCTCGACCCGGCGCACGAGTACGACATCCCGGATCGGCTGAGCGGGCTGGACGAGATCGAGTCTTGCCACTCGGTCGCGGGCGAGGACAGCTTCGTGCTCTTCGTGCGAGTCGCATCGCCGACCACCCTGGAGGCGCTGATCCGCGAGATCCGCAAGCGCGCCAACGTCTCGACCCGAACGACGGTCGTCCTGCAGACCTTCTTCGAGCGCCGCGCCTCGGGAGCAACCGGAAAAGTTCCGGCAAACGTAGCTAGACGCCGGAAATATTCCGGCTAGACTAAGGCAATGACTCGCTCCGAGATCAGCCCGGCCGAGGTGCACGACGCCATTGCCCGGCACATGCAGGCCGACGGCTTCGAGCTGGTCCTCGACCTAGACCGATCGCAGGGTTCGATGCTCGTCGACGCCCGCGACGGCTCGACCTATCTCGACATGTTCACGTTCTTCGCCTCGTCCGCGCTCGGGATGAACCATCCCGACCTCTCCGGCGACGACGACTTCCTGGACGAGATCGGCCGGGTCGCGGTCAACAAGCCGAGCAACTCCGACGTCTACACGGTGCCGCTGGCGCGCTTCGTCGAGACCTTCGCTCGCGTGCTCGGCGACCCCGAGCTGCCGCACCTGTTCTTCATCGACGGCGGGGCGCTCGCGGTCGAGAACGCCCTCAAGATCGCGTTCGACTGGAAGAGCCGTTGGAATGAGGCACACGGCATCCACCCCTCGCTGGGCAGCAAGGTGCTGCACCTGCAGAGGGCGTTCCACGGTCGCAGCGGGTACACCATGTCGTTGACCAACACCGACCCGAACAAGGTCGCTCGGTTCCCGAAGTTCGACTGGCCGCGGATCCCGTCGCCGTCGATCAACGGCACCACCGACGTCGTCGCCGCCGAAGCCGAGGCGCTCGCCGCTGCCCGGGCCGCCTTCGAAGCCAACCCGCACGACATCGCCTGCTTCATCGCCGAGCCGATCCAGGGTGAGGGCGGTGACAACCACTTCCGTCCCGAGTTCCTGCAGGCGATGCAGGCGCTGTGCCGCGAGCACGACGCGCTGTTCGTGCTGGACGAGGTGCAGACCGGCGTCGGCCTGACCGGCACCGCGTGGGCGTATCAGCAGCTGGGCGTGCAGCCGGACGTCGTCGCGTTCGGCAAGAAGGCGCAGGTCTGCGGCGTGATGGCGGGCGGACGCGTCGACGAGGTGCCCGACAACGTGTTCGTGGTGCCGTCACGGATCAACTCGACCTGGGGAGGCAACCTCGCCGACATGGTGCGCGCGCGTCGAATCCTGGAGGTCATCGAGGCAGACAAGCTCATCCCGCGGGCCGCAGAACTGGGCGAACACCTGCTCGCCTCGCTGCATCAGCTGGCCGCGCGGCAGCCGCTCGTCACCGAGGTCCGCGGCCGCGGGCTGATGTGCGCGTTCACGCTGCCCAGCGCCGAGCTGCGTGACGTGGCGATCCGCCGGCTACGCGAGGACGAGCAGGTGCTGGTGCTCGCGTCCGGCCCGACCAGCCTGCGCGTCCGTCCCGCGCTCACGATCACCGTCGAGGAGCTGGACCGAGGCGTCGCCGCGATCGACCGCGTACTCACGTCGCTCGCGTGATGACCTGATCTGCCCGGGACGCGCCGGTTGGCGGCTCCGAAACCGGCAACAGCGGGGTAAATCAGGGACGGGGCTGGACGAGATCGAGCGCGGCCTGCTCGATCGTCTCCTCGTCGAGCAGGACGAGGTTGGCCGCGTCCCCGAGCGGGATGTAGCTGTCCTGGCTGGCCACCCGCGCGATCCGCCCGCCGAACCCGTGCTCGACCAGAGCGGTCACCACGCCCTCGCCAACTCCACCGCTGTGCCGGGTCTCGTCCGCGACCAGCACGCGACCAGTCGCCACGGCCTCACGCAGCAGGTCGTCCACCGGCAGCGGCGCAATCCAGCGCAGGTCGAGCACCCGAGCACCGACGCCGCGTGCTGCCAGCCGGCGTGCGACCCGCAGGGACATGCGCACGCCGTTGCCGAACGTGACGATCGTGAGATCCGCGCCGTCGCCGTGTACCCGCGCACGGCCGATCGGCGCACTTTCGTCGGGACGGTACGGGCCGAGCCAGGCCCGGTCGCCCGGCTCGTAGAGGTCGCGTTCGTGGTAGAGCGCGATGGGTTCGAGGTAGACGCTCACCTGGCCCGAGGTCGCCGCAGCTGCCAGGCACGCGCGCAGCATCGGCCCGGCGTCCTCGGGACGGGACGGGACCGCCACGACCAGACCAGGGATGTCGCGCAGCACCGCCACGGCGTCGTCGTTGTGGAAATGGCCGCCGAAGCCCTTCTGGTAGCCCAACCCGGCGACACGCACGACCATCGGGTTGGTGAACGTCGCATTGGAGAAGAAGCTCAGGCTCGCGGCCTCGCCGCGTAGCTGGTCCTCAGCGTTGTGCAGGTAGGCCAGGTACTGGATCTCGGGCACGGGCAGCAGCCCGCTCACGCCGAAACCGAGCCCGAGGCCGAGGATGGCCTGCTCGTCGAGGACGGTGTCGAACACCCGCGGGGCGCCGAAGCGCTGCTGCAGTCCGCGGGTCAGCCCGTACACCCCGCCCTTGCGCGCGACGTCCTCGCCGAACACGAGCATCTCCGGACGAGCGGCGAGGGAGTCGGTCAGGGCCGCATTGATGTGCTGCGCGAGGGTGAGCGGTCCGGCGCTCTCGGGCAGGCGCCCGTCGAAGGCGCGATCCCGCAGCTGGGACGTGGCGAGCCGGGCAGCGGCCTCGTGCCCCGGATCTCGCGGCGCGAGTGGGGCCATGATCGTCGCGGCATCGCGCAGTGTCGGCTCGGCGGTCAGCTCATCGGCGATGGCTGCCACCAGAGTGGCGATCTCTTCGTAGCGGGCCGCGGGATCGGCTGCGCCGATACGAGCCGCGAGGGCCAGGACGGGATCCCGGCTGCGCTCTGCGCTGATCGCCGCCGCGGATCGGTAGCCGGTCTCGACATCGGTTCCGGCGTGGCCGAGGAAGCGGACCGTGCGCAGGTGCAGTAGCGCCGGGCGCCGTTCGCGGCGCGCGATCTCGACCGCCTGGGCGGACGCGGCCGTTACCGCCTCCGGATCCTCGCCGTCCGCGACGAGGTAGCGGATACCCGGCCGCTGTGCCGCAGCAGCGACCCACCCGGCAGGGGAGGGCACCGAGATTCCCAGCCCGTTGTCCTCGCAGAGCAGCACGAGCGGCAGCGGCAGTCCCTGCGTCACGCAGTAGCCGACCGTGTTCAGCGCGCCCGCGGCAGTGGAGTGGTTCAGGCTCGCGTCCCCGAAACTGCACACGGTCACCGCATCGGGCGGCCACCGAGTCGGCAGGCGCAGCCGCCGCGCGCGCCCGATGGCGAACGCCACGCCCACAGCGCGTGGCAGGTGCGAGGCGATCGTGGACGTCTGCGGGATCACGGCCAGCGCGCCGTCCCCCCAGACCTTGTGCCGTCCACCGGAGGCGGGGTCGGCGAGCGCGCCGACGGTGCCGAGCAGCACGGCCCGCAGCGCGCTGTCCAGCGAGCGTCCGGCCTGCAGCGAACGGGCCAGGAAGAAACCTCCGGAGCGGTAGTGCAGCAACGCCGGATCGGTCGGACGAAGCGCCTCGGCGACCAGCGCGTTCGACTCGTGACCCGCCGAGCCGATCGTGTAGAAGCCCTGGCCCTTCTCCCTCATCCGTCGGGCCTGGATGTCGAGCAGCCGGCTGCCGGCCATCGCGTCGAAGAGCAGCAGCAGGCGCGGCTCCGGCGGCGCCCCGTCGATCGGCAGCGCGCCCAGTTCGGCGCGCACGAACCGGTCGAGATCGTCGTGCGGCGTGCCGCTATTCATGCCCCGATCATCCCGCGCTGCGTGACGAGCGTCGTCACAGCCTCGTCCCAGTGAGATTGCATAAGTGACTTATATGGTGAGGCTATGGGACTGCACGCGGACCATGACGAGATCGCGGACGGTCTCGAGCGGTTGTCGATGTGAATGCGGCGCTTGCCTTCCGCTTCATCGGCGGTGGGCTCGCGCCCGTCGCCGCCGGGAAGCTGGTCGAGCACTACAACCCGCACGTGCCCTTCGTGATCGGCGCGGTCACCGTCGTCCTGGCCGCCGTGCTGCTCTCCACCGT
>JALZAI010000314.1 GCA_030948475.1 Actinomycetota bacterium | reverse complement strand
GAGCGGTTGACATCGCGGCCTCCTGCTTCGGGTCACTTCCCCTCCCTTGCACGGAACAGGGACAAATCGCGGCCGATTGCTGACACACCGAAGGTCACGGCTCGGTAACGGAACGACCTACCGGTGCGGCGGCTCGGTCGCCGCGCCAGCGAAGTCCGACGGCCGGGTCGCGCCCGCGAAGGGGCGCCGTGAGTGCCGGACAGTGCCGTCCACTGACGCCTCATGCCACCTGATGACGTCCAGTACCAACAACAAATGAGCAACAAATGATCTTGGCAACGGATCCGAATACGACGAAGGCCCCGAATTCCGGGGCCTTCGTGGTGGGCGATACTGGGATTGAACCAGTGACCCCTACCGTGTCAAGGTAGTGCTCTCCCACTGAGCTAATCGCCCGTATGTGCACCGCAAAACCGATGCTTGTGTTGCGAGGCGGCGGCGGGAATCGAACCCGCGTACAGGGCTTTGCAGGCCCTTGCCTAAGCCACTCGGCCACGCCGCCGTAGGTTTCCGGAGCCCGCGACGGGACCGGTGCGCCGACGCCGCCAGCGCCGAGAGACGGTGCCTCGAGCGGACGACGGGATTCGAACCCGCGACCCTCACCTTGGCAAGGTGATGCGCTACCAGCTGCGCTACGTCCGCGATCTGCGAGCGGTTCGCACCGCGCCGCATACGGGCGCTGACTCTATCCGATGCTGTCGAGCGCCTTCAAATTACCTCAATCCGGTCCCCTCTCGAACCGGTGCCACAGCGCGTCCACCTGCTCGGCCAGCTCCGCGGGTGTGCCGTCGTTGTGCAGGATCTCGTCCGCCACTTCGCGGCGCTGCGCGTCGGTGGCCTGGACTGTCATTCGAGCGCGCGCGTCCGGCTCGCTCAGCCCGCGCTGCACCAGTCGCCCCAGCCGCGTCGTTACGGCCGCTTCGACAACGACGACCACGTCGAAACCGCTCGTCATCTGCGACTCGACGAGCAGCGGCATGTCGTAGACGACGACCGCACCGTCCGGCGCCTGCGCCATCAGCTCGGCGCTACGCTGCCCGACGAGCGGGTGGACGATCACGTTCAGGTCCGCGCGGGCGTGCTCGTCGTCGAAGACGATTGCAGCCAGGGCGGGACGGTTCAGCCGGCCGTCCTCGACCACGTCCGGTCCGAAGCGCGCAACAACCGCTTCGAAGCCCGGCGTGCCGGGCTCGACGACCTCTCGGGCCAGCTGGTCGGCGTCGATGACAACGGCACCGCGCTCAGCGAGCAGAGCCCCCACCGTGCTCTTTCCCGAGCCAACTCCCCCGGTCAGTCCCACTCTCACCCGGCGCTCCCCTAGGCGGCGCGTCCTGGCTCAGCGACCGGCGAGCTTCTCGCGCAGCGCCGCGAGGGCCTCGTCCGAGGCCAAGGTGCCGCTCGTGTCGGGAGCATCCGTCGTGTACGACGAAGCCTCGCCCGAATCGGAGGCGGCATCGGAGTCGGCCTTCTGCGCGTCCTCGAGCTGCTTGCGGTGCGCCTCGAACCGCTCGCGGGCCGCGGCATAGCGCTTTTCCCACGCCTCGCGCTGCTCGTCGTATCCCTCGAGCCACTCCTGCGTGTCGGGGTCGAAGCCGTCGGGGTAGATGTAATTGCCCTTGTCGTCGTACTGGGCCTCCATGCCGTACTGCGCCGGGTCGAAGCTGTCGTCGGTAAGGGAACCCTCGTTCGCCTGCTTCAGCGACAGCGAGATGCGGCGGCGCTCCAGGTCGATGTCGATGACCTTGACGAGCAGATCGTCGCCCACATTGACGACCTGCTCCGGAATCTCGACATGACGCTCGGCCAGCTCGGAGATGTGCACCAGGCCCTCGATACCGTCCTGCACGCGCACAAAGGAACCGAACGGCACCAGCTTGGTGACCTTGCCGGGTACCACCTGGCCAATCTGATGGGTACGAGCGAACTGGCGCCACGGGTCCTCCTGCGTCGCCTTCAGCGACAGCGAGACCCGCTCACGGTCGAGGTCGATGTCGAGCACCTCGACGGTGACTTCCTGACCGACCTCGACGACCTCGGACGGGTGGTCGATGTGCTTCCAGGACAGCTCCGACACGTGCACCAGACCGTCCACCCCGCCGAGGTCGACGAACGCGCCGAAGTTGACGATCGACGACACGACACCGGTTCGGACCTGGCCCTTGGCCAGCTTGTTGAGGAACTCGCTACGGACCTCGGACTGGGTCTGCTCGAGCCATGCCCGACGCGAGAGGACGACGTTGTTGCGGTTCTTGTCCAACTCGATGATCTTGGCTTCGAGGGTCTTGCCAACGTACGGCTGCAGATCACGCACGCGACGCATCTCGACCAGCGAAGCTGGCAGGAAGCCGCGCAAGCCGATGTCGATGATCAGGCCACCCTTGACGACCTCGATGACGGTGCCTTCGACGACCTCGTCCTTCTCCTTCTTGTCCTCGATGGTGCCCCAAGCGCGCTCGTACTGGGCACGCTTCTTGGACAGAATCAGCCGGCCTTCCTTGTCCTCCTTCTGGAGTACAAGTGCCTCGATCTCATCGCCTACGGAAACGACCTCGTTCGGGTCGACATCGTGTTTGATGGACAGTTCGCGGGACGGGATGACACCTTCGGTCTTGTAGCCGATATCGAGCAGGACCTCGTCGCGGTCGACCTTGACGATGGTGCCTTCAACGATGTCGCCGTCATTGAAGTACTTGATGGTGGAGTCGATCGCGGCGAGGAAATCATCGGCCGAGCCGATGTCGTTGATGGCGACCTGAGGAGTGCTGGTGGTGGGGGCGGATACGGTGGACGTCATTTAGTGGGAGGGTCCTGACAGAGCTCGGTGCGGCGCGAGGTCCGGGTCGGCGAGTCCAGTTCGCGCTCAAACCGCAAGTTCGAGGGTAGCCGCGGACCGTATCGACGAGCGGCCTACTCCATGTCGAGGCCACAGACCTATGCACTTTCAACACTACTCCAGCACTAGCTGTTCCCCAATTCCCAGCCTTCAGGCAGTGTCACCAAAAGCCTCGCGTAGTGCGCTTGTTGCCTCGGTGACCGCCTGCCGCGCGCACGGCACGACGCCGGGGATCGAGATGTAGCCGTGCACGCCGTCGACGTAGTCGGACAGCCGCACTGGCACCCCGCCGGCCCGTAGCGCCGCGGCGTACGCGCCGCCCTGGTCGCGCAGCGGATCATGCTGCGCGGTCTGGATCAGTGCCGGCGGCAGCTGCTCGTGGGACGGTGCGCGAAGTGGGGACGCGCACGGGTCGAGCCGGTCCGCCTCGTCCGGGCAGTACAGGGCGCACGCGCCCTTCAGATCGGCCTTGCCCAGCATCGGCGCGAACTCGTTCTCGTCCTCGGACGCGAACGAGTCGAGCAGCTCCACCGCCGGGTAGACGAGCACCTGGAACGAGATCGCCGGGCCGGTCCGGTCGCGTGCCATCAAGGTCACGGCCGCTGCGATGTTGCCGCCAGCGCTGTCGCCCATCACCGCGAGACGCGACCCGTCGGCGCCGAGATCGGACGCGCGGGCCTGGGTCCACACCGTCGCCGCATAGCAGTCCTCGACCGGGGTCGGGTACGGGTGTTCCGGGGCGAGGCGGTAGTCGACGGACACGATCACCGCCCGCGCGGCGTACGCGATCTCGCTGCACCACCAGTCGCCCGCTCGCGGCTCACCGGCCACCCAGCCGCCGCCGTGGAAGTGCATGACGATGGGCAGCTGCTCGTCGATCGTCCCGGCCGGCCGGTACACGCGGATCGGCAGCGCTCCGGCCGACTTTTCGCTGACGAGCACGTCGGGGTGCGTCCGACCGACCGCCAGCGAAAGGCCGGGCAGCGTCATCAGCCGCTTGCGCTTCTCGGCCGCCGCCCGCACGTCTCCGGCCGGTCGTTGGAAGATGGGCGTACCCATCAGCCGGGACATGGCCTGCCAGAACGCGCGAGTCTGCAGCGGTATCGTCACGTCAGCCGCCGTTCCCGCTCGCCTCGGTGACGGCGGCGACCTGGTTGGCCGAGACACCCCACGGACGCTTGACCCCGACCCGGCTGTCCAGCTCCCACAGCACACACGGCTCATCCGGCTCGGCGACCAGAGTCCAGGCCACGACAGTGCGTCCGAGCTGGACCGCGTCCGCCGCGTCCATTCCTTCCGGCACGCCCCCATCGGGCTGGTGGTGCAGGAACCGCCCGTAGGCGTCGGCGCAGAAGCGTTCGTAGCGTGCCGTGCACAGGATGAAGCCGTGCCAGGCCTCGTCTGCGACACGGTTCACCGTGCGCAGGTCGACCCGCGCCCTGCGGTTTCGCATCGCCGAACTGTACGCGGCCACTTAGGCTCGTCCCATGCGGCTCATCGTCGTCATCATCGCGCTGGTCCTGGTGGGTGCGTCGCTGGCCGTCGGCTCGAAGCGGTCCCGCCCACGTCGCAAGCGCGGCGCGGGGGCCGCTGGCGGTGGCTCTGGGTGGGCCGCCGGGGCCGCCGGGTCGTACGGTGCCGGTTCGGACGGCACGCAGCACAGCGGTCACGACTCGGGTTGCGGCGGCGGCGGAGGTTGCGGCGGTGGCGGCGGGTCCAGCTGACGGCGCAGCGCCGATCGGAGTAGCTCGCCGGCCGATCGACGCGGAGCACACCGTGCGGGCCAACCGCCGGTGGTGGGACGGCGATGCGGACGCCTATCACGCCGAGCACGGCGCGTTCCTCGGCGTCGCGGACTTTGTCTGGTCACCGGAGAACCTGCGCGAGGCCGACGTGCGCCTGCTCGGTCCGGTGCGCGGGCAGCGGGTACTGGAGGTCGGCTGCGGCGCTGCGATGTGCTCGCGCTGGCTGGTCGGTCAGGGCGCGCGTCCGGTCGCGTTCGACCTGGCTGCGGGCATGTTGCGGCACGCTCGCGACGGCGCGCGCAGCAGCGGCATCGAGGTGCCGCTCGTCCAGGCCGATGCGCAGCGACTGCCGTTTCGAGACGAGGTCTTCGACGTCGCGTTCACCGCGTTCGGAGCGTTGGCGTTCGTCGCGGACTCCGCGGCGGTGATGCGCGAGGTGGTGCGGGTGCTGCGCCCGGGCGGACGTTGGGTATTCGCGACGACGCATCCGATCCGCTGGTCGTTCCCGGACGACCCGGGGCTGGACGGGCTCACCGCGACGATGTCCTACTTCGATCGCACGCCCTACGTCGAATTCGCCGAGGGTCGCGAGGCGGTCTACGTCGAGCACCATCGCACGCTGGGCGACCGGGTGCGCGAGATCGCGGCGGCCGGGCTTCGTCTGGTCGACGTCATCGAGCCGGAGTGGCCGGCCGGGCACACGCAGGAGTGGGGGCAGTGGTCGCCGCTGCGCGGAGCGATCCTGCCCGGAACCGCGATCTACGTCTGCGAACGGCCGGCGTAGCGGCTTCCCGTCCGACGCGATGATCTGCCACACAGCATGGGCGCAGGCATGGTCAATGGCAGTTGATCACCGTCCAACGTATCAGTGGGCGGCTTCGTGCCAGGTGTGCCCGACGCCGACCGACACGTCCAGCTGGACGTCCAGCGGGTAGGCGTTGCCCATCTCGCGACGGACCAGCTCCTCGACCGGCGCGCGCTCGCCCGGGGCGATCTCCAGGACCAGCTCGTCGTGCACCTGCAGCACCAGCCGCGAACGCAGCCGCGACAACGCGAGGCCGCGGTGCACGCCGAGCATGGCGACCTTGATGATGTCGGCTGCGCTGCCCTGGATCGGGGCATTGAGAGCGGCCCGCTCGGCCATCTCGCGCAGGTTGCGGTTCTCGCTGTTGAGCTGGTCGAGGTACCGGCGCCGTCCCATGATCGTCTCGGTGAAACCGGTCTGGCGCGCGTCTTCGACAACCGAACGCAGGTAATCGCGCACCCCGCCGAAACGGGTGAAGTAGGCGTCCATCTGCCCGCGCGCTTCGTCCGCCGTGATCTTGAGCTGCTTGGCCAGCCCGAAGGCCGACAGCCCGTACGCCAGGCCATAGGACATCGCCTTCACTCGGCGGCGCAGTTCGCTGTCGATCTCCTCAACAGGTAGGTCGAATGCTCGCGACGCGACGAAGGTGTGCAGGTCCTCGCCAGTGGTGAAGGCCTCGATCAGCCCGGCGTCCCGCGACAGGTGCGCCATGATCCGCATCTCGATCTGGCTGTAGTCGGCCGTCATCAGCGACTCGAAACCGTCGCCCACGATGAACGTCTCGCGGATTCGCCGACCCTCCGCCGTCCGGACCGGGATGTTCTGCAGATTCGGGTCGACCGAGGACAACCGGCCGGTCGCCGCGACGGTCTGATTGAACGTGGTGTGGATGCGTCCCTGCTCGTCGATGAGCGGCAGCAGCCCGTCCACGACGGACTTCAGCCGCGCGACCTCGCGGTGTCGCAACAGCAACTCGAGAACCGGGTGCTGGGTCTTGACGTAGAGATCGGCGAGCGAATCGGCGTCGGTCGTGTAGCCGGTCTTGATCCGCTTGGTCTTCGGCAACTTGAACTGGTCGAAAAGGATCTCCTGCAGTTGCTTGGGGGAGCCCAGGTTGAACTCGCGTCCGACCTGCTGATGCGCGTCCTGCTCGACCGCCTTTACCCCGGCACCGAGTTCGGCCTGCAGGGCCAGCAATGCGTCGGTATCGGCCCCGATGCCCGCGGCCTCCATGTCGGCGAGGACGAAGGTCAGCGGCAGCTCCATGTCGGCGAGCAGCCGGGTAGCGCCGCCCGTGTCCAGCTCCGCGTCGAAGGCGTCCGCGAGATCCTTGACCGCCGTAGCGCGCACTGTCTCGACCTCGGCGAGAGCGTCGTCCGACTCGTCCAGGCCGCCGTCGAGGGTGAGCTGACCGGACTCCTCGACGTTGCTGCGCAGCTCGCGGTGCAGGTAGCGCAGCGCCAGGTCGGCGAGGTCGAAGGTGCGCTGGTCCGGACGCAGCAGATAGCCGGCCAGCTGGGTGTCGCTGGTGACGCCGGCGATCGTCCAGCCGTGCTGGGCAAGCGCGAGGACCGGCCCCTTGATGTCGTGCGTCGCCTTCGGCGCCTGCGGATCGGCCAACCAGGCGGCCAGGGATGCGTCGTCGTCGGGGCTGAGCTTGGCCGGATCCAGGTAGGTGGCCGCCCCGTCCGGACTCGCCAGGCCGATGCCGGTGAGGACGCCGGTGCCCCGCCCCCACTGCCCGCGAAAGGCGATGCCGACTCGCGAGCCGTCGCGGGTGTGCTCGTCGAGCCACTGCGTGACGTCGTCGATGTCAAGGCGGGTGAAGTCGACGTCGAAGCCCTCCTCGGCCTCGGGCTCGGCCGCCGCCACCGTGGCTAACAGGCGTTCGCGCAGCACCCGGAACTGCAGGTTGTCGAACAGGGCATGCACCTGCTCGCGATCCCACTGCTCGCGGGCCAGATCGTCCACACTCGTGTCCAGCTCGACGTCACGAACCAGGTGGGTGAGCCGCCGGTTGCGCACGACGCTGGCCAGGTGCTCGCGCAGCGCGTCGCCGGCCTTGCCCTTCACCGTGTCGACCTGCGCGACGAGATCCTCGAGCGTGCCGTATTCGCGGATCCACTTGGCCGCGGTCTTTTCCCCCACGCCCGGAATGCTGGGGAGGTTGTCGCTCGGGTCGCCGCGCAGCGCCGCGTAATCGGGGTACTGCGCGGGGGAGAGCCCGTATTTCTCCTGAACCGCTTCGGGCGTGAACCGGGTCAGGTCGCTGACGCCTCGGCGGGGGTAGAGGACGGTCACGTGATCGTTGACCAGTTGCAGCGCATCGCGGTCGCCGGTGCAGATGAGCACCCGCATACCCGCGTCGTCGGCTTGAGTGGTGAGCGTCGCGATCAGGTCGTCGGCCTCGTAGTTGTCCAGGGCCAGCGAGCGGATGCGCAGCGCGTCCAACACCTCGCGGATCAGCGTGACCTGGCCGCGGAAGTCCTCGGGGGTCTCGGAGCGCCCGGCCTTGTACTCGGCGTATTCGGCGCTGCGGAAGGTCTTTCGGGACACGTCGAAGCAGACGCCGATGTGCGTCGGGTCCTCGTCGCGCATCAGGTTGATGAGCATCGAGGTGAAGCCGAAGACCGCATTCGTGAGCTGGCCGGTCGTCGTCGACATGTCCACTTCGCGCAGCGCGTAAAACGCGCGGTAGGCGAGCGAATGCCCGTCCAGCAACAGCAGGGTCTTCGATGACACGCTTCTACTGTAGGGGCGAGCTATGACATCGCGGCGGGCGTCAGGCGCCGCGGCCGAGGGCTCGCGGGGTCAGGCCGGAACGCTGGGCCCGCATCAGGCGCGCCCGCCGCAGGACGGCCGTTGGGTCGGGCTCGTCGGTCATGACCAGGGCGCGACGCAGGACGCCCGTGGACGCTACGCGCTGTATGTCGACCGGGGCGAAGCCCAGGCGAGCCAGATACCTGTTCGCCTCACGCGAGCTGGCCGACACGGTGGCCAGGACACGCTCGACGCCCAGCTCGTCGGCCAAGCGCACGGCCGCAGACAACAGCGAGCGGCCAACACCCCGGCGCCGATGCTTAGGTGTAACCAGCAGATCGCTGACGTGCAGCGCCGGCGTGACGTCGATGGCGCCGACCTCCTCCTGGCGAGCGACCAGCAGCCCGACGAGGTCGCTGGACTGGTCGGCACAGGCGACGAGCAGCGTCCGATCGTCGTCGTCGAGAATCTCGTCGAACCGGACCGCCAGCTGCTGCGCAGCGCGCTCACTGCTCGGGTCGGCACAACGTGTCAAGGCAACCAGGCCGTCCACATCGCCGTGCTCGGCGGGGCGGATCCGGACATTCACACGTACCACTGAACAGCCTCCGCCGGACCAGAAGAAGTCGATGGACCCGACCCTAGCCGGGTTGAGCCTGCAACGACACTTAGTCCCAAAATCACACCGCGCCCAAACCGCGCGGTGCCCGAATCGCTATGAGGCGGCGACCTCTCCGCCCAGGTAGACCGCCCGGACCCGGTCGTCGGCGAGCAGCTGCTTGCCGGTTCCGCTGAGCACGACGCTGCCCGTCTCGAGAACGTATCCGCGATCGGCAAGCCCCAGAGCCTTGGACGCGTTCTGCTCGACGAGCAGCACCGTCACGCCATTGGCGTTGATCTCCTTGATGATCGAGAAGATCTGAGCGATGAACTGTGGCGCGAGACCCATCGACGGCTCGTCAAGCAACAGCAGCTTCGGTTTCGCCATCAGCGCGCGTCCGATCGCGAGCATCTGCTGCTCGCCGCCGGACATCGTGCCGGCGACCTGGGTACGCCGCTCCTTCAAGCGCGGGAACAGCTCGAAGACCCGGTCGAGCTCGGCCCCGAGCTCGCGGCGGTCCTTGCGCGCGTAGGCACCCATGTCGAGGTTGTCCGCCACCGTCATGCCGGGGAAGACGCCGCGTCCCTCGGGTGCCTGCGAGATGCCGCGCACGACCCGCAGGTCGGCCCGCAGCTTGGTAATGTCCTGCCCCTCGAAGCTGAGCTGTCCGCCGGACAACGCTCGGATCCCAGAGATCGCCCGCATCGTGGTGGACTTGCCGGCCCCGTTCGCGCCGATCAGGGCGACGATCTCACCCTGCTCGACGGTGACGCTGATCCCGTGTAGCGCGCGGATCCGGCCGTAGTTGACCGAGACGTCGATGAGCTCAAGCAGCGCCATCGTCGGGCACCCCCAGGTACGCCGCGATGACCGCCGGATTGGCCCGAACTTCTTCGGGCTTGCCTTCGGCGATCTTGTGACCGAACTCGAGGACGACGATGCGGTCGGTCACGTTCATGACCACGCGCATGTCGTGCTCGATCAGCAGCACGGTGTAGCCCTCGAGTCGGATCAGCCGGATGAGCTCCATGAGCTCGTCCTTTTCGGCGGGGTTGAATCCGGCTGCTGGTTCGTCCAGGCACAGCAGCTTCGGCTCGGTCGCCAGTGCACGTGCGATCTCGAGGCGCCGTTGGTAGCCGTAGGGCAGGTTGCGGGCCTTGTCCGCCCCACGGTCGGCGATGCCGACGAACGCGAGCAGCGCCGTCGCCCGATCGACAGCTGACTTCTCCTCCTTGAAATGGCGCGGGGTGCGGATCAGCGCGCCCGGCACGCTCGTCCTGTGCCGGGCGTCGAGCCCGACCACCACGTTCTCCAGCGCCGTCATCTCACCGAAGAGTCGGATGTTCTGGAAGGTGCGGGCAATGCCGAGCCGAGTGATCTGATACTTCCGCTGTCGTCGCAGCGCGGTGTTGTCGAAGACGATGCGACCTGAGGACGGACGGTAGACGCCGGTCATCGCGTTGAAACAGGTCGTCTTGCCGGCGCCGTTCGGCCCGATCAGGCCGAGGATCTCGCCGCGCTTGATGTCGAAACTGACCGAGTCGAGTGCGGTGAGCCCGCCGAAGCGCAGCGTTACCTCCTCCATCGCCATCAGGGTGTCGCCGACGGCGACCTGGGGTTCGCGGTGCTGGGCGACGGCCTCGGCAATCTGCTGGTCGGTCAGCTCCTCGACGGTCACGTCAGGCGGCAGCAGCAGGCCGTCGTCGCGAGGCTGATCGGTGGGCTCCGTCTCGATCGGCGGCTCATTCACGTCTGAGCCTCGCTTCGCTCGTTCGGCCGGCAAAGCCCGATTCCTATGGTCCGCTCGCAGGCTTCGCTCACAGTTGCTCACCTGACATCGCGCCGGACTTGACGTCGGAGGCAAACGCGCCCTGGCCGGTGTCGAGCTGCTCGGATTTGCCGCCTACGCGACGGTAGGCCCGCCTGCCGTACGCGAGCAACCGCTGCCGCGCGCCAAGCAGACCCTGCGGGCGGAAGATCATCAGTACGATGAGCGACACCCCGAAGATCAGGTACTTGTACTCGGCGATGCTGGTAAACCGGTCCGGTATGTAGGAGATCAGAAATGCCCCGATGATGACCCCTACCTTGTTGCCCGCGCCGCCGAGCACGACTGCGGCGAGGAACAAGATGGAGGTCACCGGATCGAACTTCTGGTTGTTCACGAAGCCGATCTGTCCGGCATAGATGGAACCAGACAGCCCACCGACTGCCGCGCCGATCACGAACGCCCACATTTTGAAGCGGAAGGTGGGTACCCCGGTGATCTCGGCGGCGTCCTCGTCGTCGCGAATGGCGACCCAGGCTCGTCCCACCCGGCTGCGTTCGAGGTTGCCGACGAGGATCAGCACGACGACGATTACCCCGATCGTCAGCCAGTACCACGGTTTGCCGTCGGTCTGGGTGAAGATCCGTTTTCCATCATAGATGCCGGGGGGCCGTGCGATGTTCTGGAAGCCGATCTGGCCCTGTAACGGCGGCACGTTGTCGGCGAGCAGACGCACGATCTCGCCGAAACCGAGCGTGACGATGGCCAGGTAGTCGCCGCGCAGGCGCAACGTGGGGCCGCCGATGATCACTCCGAAGATCATCGTGACGCCCATCGCCAGCGGGACGCAGACCAGCCAGGGGTAACGCTGGCTGAGGGTCGAGTCGGAACTGGTGAACAGCGCGGTGACATACGCCCCCACGGCGAAGAAGCCGACGTAGCCGAGGTCGAGCAGGCCGGCCTGGCCCACGACGACGTTCAGGCCGATCGCGATCAATGCATACCGGGAAGCGTTGAACAGCGAGATCGGGAAATCCGTGCCCGGCTCGGTGGTCAGGATCGGCGGGTTCAAGATCGGCAACATGACCAGAATGGCGATGACGATCAGGCTCCACGCCCACTGCGAGGGGCGGCTCAGCGAGTTCCACCTGTCTCGGATGCGGCGCCCGAACGGTTCCCGTTTCGGGGTCGCGGAGTCACTCATGCCCTCTCTCGCTTCGCTCGTTGCGGGGATGCGGAGACGCGATGCCGCCAGTTCGCTCCGCAGGCGTCGCTCATGCCCGCGCCCGCCCCAGCGATTCGCCGAGCAGGCCGGTCGGGCGGAACATGAGCACCGTGATGAGCAGCACAAACGCGATGACATCTCGCCAGCCACCACCGAACAGGGTCTGCCCGTAGTTCTCGGCCAGGCCGAGCAGCAGGCCCCCGAGCAAGGCACCACGCAGGTTGCCGATGCCGCCAAGGACGGCGGCGACGAAGGCCTTGATGCCGAGCAGGAAGCCGCCGTTGTAGATCACACCGGCGGGGATCACCATGATGTATAACGATGCCCCTATCCCGGCCACGAGCCCGCCGATGACGAAGGTCAGCATGATGACACGCTCGCGGTTGACGCCCATCAGCGTCGCGGTCGTCGCGTCCTGCGCCACGGCGCGGATGCCACGACCCAGCCGGGTCCGCTTGATGAACGTATCGACGATCACCATGACCAGCACGGCCGAGACGACGACCAGGATCTGGATATTGGTGACGGCCGCGGAGAAGACGTGGAACTGATCCTGTTGGACGACCAACTGGATGGCAGGCTCGGAGTTGGCGCCGCGCCAGATGAAATACAGCTGCTGGATCGCCAGCGAAGCCCCGATCGCGGTGATCAGGAAGACCAGTGACGGGGCACCCCGGTCGCGAAGCGGCTTGTACGCGACCCGCTCAACGACGAGCGCCACCGCGGCGGACGCGAGGGCGGCGACCAGGGCGGCCAGGATCAGGTAGGCGATGATCTCGAGGGTACCGACCCCCGGCACCACCCCGGGGGTGAAGCCGCTGAGCTTGAGGGTGAAGTAGGCCGCGAAGGCGCCCGAGATGAATACCTCAGAATGCGCGAAGTTGATTAGTCGTAACAGCCCGTACACCAACGTGTAGCCCAGCGCGATGAGCGCGTAGATAGCGCCGTAGGCAAGCCCGGTGACGGTGTCGATCCAGAACAGCTGGCCCAGGCTGTGGGTGTCGAAGTTGATCCAGGTCTCCGACAGCACAGCTGTCGCGGTGTGGGCCACAGACACGTACGCCGGCTCCCTCTAGCAACGACTGTTGCCGGCCCGGCGTTGCGTCGGGCCGGCAACAGCATAGTCGGGCTACTGCAGCTGCTTGAATTTCACGATCTGACCGCTCTTCACGGCGTAGGCCCACACCGGCAG
>JALZAI010000303.1 GCA_030948475.1 Actinomycetota bacterium | reverse complement strand
GCGCCGGCCCTCGGCTTCCAGCACGTCGATCGTGCGCCCGTCGCCGCTGAGTGCCCGCTCGAGGGCTGCCGGCACCCCCAGCGGCAGACGCAGGTTCCGGGCGAGCAAATTTCCGGTGCCGGTGGGTAGCAGCCCCATCGGTATGCCCGTTCCGGCAAGCACGCCGGCGCTCGCAGCAACCGTGCCGTCCCCACCGCATACGAGGACCAGGTCGGCGCCGGCGTCGACAGCCTCGCGGGTCTGACCGTCGCCGGGATCCTCCTCGGTCGTTTCGAACCAGGTGACGTGCGCCGTCGGGTGCCGCCGTTTGAGTTCGGCTCGTAATCCCTCTGGATCGTCGACAGTCGCTGGATTGCACACAACGGCAATCTTCATTGCCGCCCGTCCGCCCCCCGGTGACGCACCCTGAACCCCGCCTTATGGTGCCCTGCATCATGCCCGCGGAGGATCACTGCCCAGGTGATCGCCAGCCATACCGAGGCGAGCACCGCGCCGGCCATCACGTCGGTCGGAAAGTGCATGCCCCGGTACAGGCGTGCGGCGGCAACGCAGAGGGGCATCAGGACCGCCACCGCGAGTGCGATCGCACGCAGCCACCCACGTCGAGTCGCTCGCACGGCGATCATCGCCAGCGCGGCGTACAGCGCCACCGCCGCGGCAGTGTGGCCCGACGGGAAGCTGGAGGTCGGTGGTGCCGAATCCAGATGAGGCACCGGCGGGCGGTGGCGGTCGATCACGAGGGTGGTCAGGACGAAGATCGCGACCTCACCGGCCAGTGCGGCAGCGACGAACATCGATTCTCGCCAACGGCCCAGAAGGAGCCGGAGGCCGACGAAAAACAGCGCCCCGATGGCGACCACGGTCACCGTCTCCGCGCCGTAGGTGAGCCAATGTGTGACCGTGTTCCAGAAGGAACTTCGATCGCCTGCGAGCTGGCGGTTCACCGACCCGTCCCACCGCTCGAATGCAGTGTCGTGCAGCGGATGGATGAGCAGGTATCCCGCACCGCACAACAGCGCCCACAGCACGGCAGCCGCAAGAACCAGGCGGACTAGGACGCCGCGTATCTCAGCGGCCACGCCACGACCCGAGCCCGCGGTAGCGGTGCCACCCGATCCGGCAGCCGTCATCTCGAGCTACTCCGCCACGTCGCTCCGCCTGGGCACGCCGGCCGCACCGGTACAGACGACGCCGAGCCGTATACCGACGGATGCGTCGACGCTTGCCGGGCCGCGCCGCCGACAGTCGTCGCCGCGTCGGTGCGGACGCCCTCCCTAACAGGTCTCGTCGTGATCATCAGTGTCACCTCGGCAGGCCGGTCCCGCACGGGCCCGGGTGCCAGGTCTACCCACGACCTGACCACGAATCACGCGCCGAGTCACGCCGGCCGGCCGCGTTTTCCCTTCGTGGCGACGAGGCAGGCGGTCACCACCGTGGGCCGGTCCACCGGCCCTTGACGCGCCGAGCAGGCCTGAACCTGGATCTGGACAACCCAAGATCGACTCGCTAGAAACACGGGGAGACGGGAGACGCCCGCTGCTCGTCGAGTTCGAGGAGGGTCCATGGCCGTCTTGGTCCGCAACGTGATGCCGAACATGACCCGGCAGCAGTACGAGGAGGCCTCGTCCAAAGTCTTGGCGCTGGTGCAGAAGGAGCGGGGGTTCCAACTCCACGTAGGCTTCCCCGCACCGAACGGCGGCTGGGCGGTCTCGGAAATCTGGGACACCGCCGAGGATTCCACCCGCAACTTCGAGACCAACGTGGTGCCCAACGTGCCCGAGGGCGCCTTCGATGACGCCACCCACGAAGTCATCGAGAACGTCAACGTAATCGCTGCTCGGTCACTAATCGAGCAGTAGCCTCAAGCATCGGTGGGCGTACCGCGGCTCTCGTTCACCGACATGACCGACGTGGCGAGGCGGTTCAACACCGACGGGTGTCGCGATGGCTCACGTCCCAGTCGGGAGCGTGCACTTCCTGAGTGCACACCTGGCCGCAGGACGAGCTGGCGTGCGTCGTAGGCGCGGTCGGGGACGATGACCTCGATCCGGTGGGCGGCCCGCCTCTCCCTCGGTCGGTGTTGCGACCCGGCATGCACGACGCCAGCACGATGCCGACACCGCCCGCGCGGGATCGGGTTGAGCTCAGGTCGAAGTGCGCGATCACCGGCCGGCGGTCTGACGGTGGCCTCCTGCTCGGGGTGCCAGCTGCGGGTGGGTGCCGATGCTGGGGAGGTTGTCGATCTCGATGGTCTGGGCGTCCTGCAGGACGCCGACCAGGGCGTGGGAGACGAGGATGTGGTCGATGAGTTCCTTGCGGCCCTCGTTGGTTGATCCTCGAGTAGTCGTTCGGGGGCTGCATGGCGGCGAGGACACGGGCCATCGTCGATAGGGACGTTGCGGCGATCTCGAGGTCTGCCCCCGCAGCGTCGGGTCCGCACCCTGCACAACGACATCGCGTTCACCATCACCTACACCGGCAGGATCACCCTGGACGCCAGGGACGAGGCCGACGCCAGCGGGCAGGTGAACACCAGGACAGCAGCCACAAGTATGTCGACGCCGACGGTGTCCTCGCGGAAACCGGATCGGGACTCGATCACCTGCTCACAGCTCGATTAGCGCGTGCGTGTGCGCGAATGTAGGCGCGGTTCAACCGCCCAGGTCTACGGCGACCGCGGGGCGCCCTACCGAGTCGCCTCACAGGCGTCCGGAGTCCGGAAGTCCGTCATTCACACTCGCCGAAGGTGGCTTCTGCCATGGCCAGCGGCCCGTGATCTCCAACTCCAAGGAGAAGCTCAGGAACGTGCGGATGACGACGATGCCGGCCAGCAGCACGACGCTTGTCACCGTCGGGGCAACCGCGACCGTGCGGATGATGTCTGCGGCCACCAGCAGTTCCAGGCCCAACAGGATGGATCGGCCAAGTTGCTGCCGGTACCGTCGGTAAACGTCGGACTGACCGAGACGGACCTGGTTACCGGCGGTCACTGTTGCCGCGGCCGCACCGATCACGATGATGGCGACCCCCGCCGCGTCGATCCCAGTGCCCACCCGGTCGACGACCTGGACGAACGTCATTGGCTCTCACCATGCAAAGCCGTGCCGCCACGGCGCCGCGGAACCCGCGTATGGTGCGTCATCGCGTATTAGCGGCGCCGTAGGAGCGGCACGACGGCCACAGTGATCAGGATGAGAACGACCGTGCCGATTCCGATGGACATGCCAACAGCTTTGTCTTCGGGATGGTCCAAAGTCCAACCGAGTCATCGTTGGTCACGGGTCCGGCGACGACCGGGTGAGTGCAGAGATCAGTAGCTGTCGGCAGCCCCAGGCAACACTCGTCGGCGTCTGACTCCGGTCCGCTACGGTGGCGGTATCCAACCGCGTCGGGGAATGGGGTAGATCGTGTCGGGCAACGACGGTAATAAGCGGGACTTCCTTGATGCCGCGAGGAAGCAGTTCGCCCAGGTCGCGGCAGAGTTCGAGAAGACCTTGGAAGGTCTCAAAGACCCGCAGCGCCGCAAAGAGATGACGTCGTCCTATCTCCACATCCTGCAGAACGGTCTGTCCAAGGCGCAGCACACCGTCGCCACGTACCAGCAGAAGGTAGAGCGGGGCAGCACCCACTCCGACACCGCGGCAACGACTCCTTTGTCGTCCGAGTCGTCAGCGACACCACCGCCGACGCCGTCGACACCAGATGACGAGGCGGGTGCTCCGCAGGCACCGCCAGTCTAGGACGGCGGGTCAGTAGTCGCGGCGCACCAGATCGTGGAGCCGGGCGGCCACGACGGGTTCCGCAACGCCGGCAGGGAAGCGGCGGCGCCGGTCCAGAAGGTGTGTCCGATCACGGCGACGTAGAACAGGCGTTGCTCCTCCTCGAGTCCTTCGTCGTCGCCGAATGCCATGTCGGAGGGGAACGCGCCGTCTACGGCGTGGATTAGGTGCACGGCGGTCGAAGAAAAGACGTACTGGTCGCCTGGAGGATCACAGTAAGGGCAAGCCGCCGATCATGGCTGTTGGGCGCTTTCAAGCATTCCACGCAGGTTCCGCGCTGGTCCGCTCGGCAGCACCGCCTTCGTCGCTGGACACCAGCAGGACGCCTGGCATCGGCTCGGCACCGTCCTCCCAGCCGGGCTCACCGCCCAGGACATGATGACCCACGCCCACCTGGGCGGGTGGGACGTCCGCAACGCGAGATCCAGACCACCCTGCTCGGCCCGGACGGTGTCACCAACATTACGATCGACGGGAAGTACGTCACCGTGCGCACCAACCCGATCACCAGCCTCGAGGAAGTGATCGGCCTTGCCATCGGGCACACCGGGATCGTCGGCGACACCTACACGCCGTTCCAGAACGAATCGCTGGTCGACTACCCGCAGACCATGACCGACGAGTCCGGGGCGTTCCTGGACACCGCCGGCTCCATGCGCGCTGGCGCCGACGTGTTCATCACCATGAAGCTGCCCACCACCATGCTGGTCGGCGGCGTCGACCATCTCGACGTGAACATCGCCATCCTGAACAACCACACCGGCAACCGCGCCATCACCGGACTCATCACCCCGACCAGGATCGTCTGCGCCAACACCCAGCGGGCCGCCCTTGGCAACGCCAAGTCCAGCTTCAAGATCCGCCACACCGCCAACGCTGGCGACCGGGTGCAGGAAGCCCGCGAACAACTCGGCCTGACCTGGAAGTACGTGGCCGAGTTCGAGATCGAGGCGGAGAAGATGATCCAGACTGCGCTGGCCGAGGCTGACTTCCGCAAGTTGTGCGACGACATCTGGAAGCCGCCCACCGACACGGCCGCCGGCCGCAGCAAGACGATCGCGGCTACCGCGGCTCGGCGCTCGACCAGCTGTTGCTGGATGCGGACACCAACGCAGCGATCCGCGGCACAAGGTGGGCCGGCTACCAGGCCATCACCGAGTACCTCGACCACGCGGCGCCCGTGGCCGGCAAGACCAGCCACGACAAGGCAGCTACCGCATAATCTGTCGAATGAAGCGTGTGCTGTCGCTGTCGTCGTGCTAGTCGGCCTTGTCGGGTGTTCGTCCGGAAGTGGCAGTTCACCGGGGCCGACTGTGACGGTGGAGCACGCCGAGGCGGAGGCGGGGACGGTGACGGTTACCCGGACGGTTACCGCGCCTGCGGCGGCGACACCCACAGAGGCTTCGACATCGGGTGCGGCAGATACGAGCGCGACCAAGACGGTAAAGGGCCAAGACGGCGTCGCGCAGTCACTGTCACGCGGCTGGTTCCAGCGAAACCGGCGCAGTACAGCACGCCAACCGAAGGAAAGGTTCTGTACGCGGTGACCGTGACGTTCGTGGGGGTGTCCGGCAA
>JALZAI010000284.1 GCA_030948475.1 Actinomycetota bacterium | reverse complement strand
ACCCGGGGCCGACGACCGGGATCTCGCGGTCGCGTCCGCACTCGTCGTCTCCAGCCCACCCCAGCCGGACGCCGGCGCGGTCGCGCGGCTCGGGCCGCCCGCTCGATGCGGCGCGGGCGCAGCGCGTGCTGGAACGTCTCGACTCGGTGCGGGCCGCGGCCTTCGCCGCACGCGATTCCGGGCTACTGCGCCAGGTCTACGCGTCGCGGCCGCTGCTGACCCGCGACACTTCCCTGCTGACCGCGACCGTGCCGGTGGGTTGCGGGCTACGCGGAGTGCGCACCAGCTTCGCCGGGGTCCGGATCAGCGCCCAACGTAGGGACTTCGTTCGGCTGCGCGTCCGTGCCGTCCTGGGCCGCTCCACCCTGGTCTGCGGGAACACTCGAGCGGGCACGGCAGCCGGTGCGGGGCCGGCGGAACTGTGCATCGAGCTGAACCATGTCGAGGGCAGCTACCGGATCGCATCCCAACGCGTGGTGGCCTGATGTCAGCCACCTCGGCCGCGGTGTGCGGATCAGCGATCGAGCGCCCAGCGCAGGGCGGTCTCCAGCTCGGTGTGCCGGAAGCTGAATCCGGCCTCGGTCAGTTTGGCTGGTACGGCGCGCTGACCGCCGAGCACGTCCTCGGCGAACTCGCCCAGCACGATCCGCAGCGCGAAGCCCGGCGTCGGCAGGATCGTCGGACGGTGCAGCACCCGCCCGAGGGTCGCCATGAACTCGGCGTTGCGCGCCGGGTTGGGCCCGGCGAGATTGACCGGACCGGCCACCTCGTGATCGAGCAGGAAGCGGATCGCGGCAACCTCGTCAGCCAGTGAGATCCACGGCATGAACTGCCGTCCGCTACCGAGCCTGCCGGCGATCCCGGCCTGGGTGATCGGTTTGAGCCGCTTGAGAAGGCCGCCGTGACCGGAAAGCACGAGCCCGGTGCGCAGGTGGGTCACCCGGATGCCGGCCTCGCGGGCCGGTTGCGCCGCGGCCTCCCACTGGGTGCAGACACCGGAGAGGAAGTTGTCGCCGGCCTGCGCGTCCTCCGCGACCGTCCGATCGCCGGTATCGCCGTAGTAGCCGACCGCGGACGCCGAAATCAGCGTGCGCGGTCGACCGGAGTCGGCCATCGCTCTGGCAACCGTGCCGACGCTGTCAACCCGACTTGCGATGATCTGCTTCTTGTAGGAATCGGTCCAGCGATGATCGCCGACGCCCGCGCCGGACAGGCAGATCACCGCATTCACCCCGTCGAGTACGTCCGGGTCGAGCAGGCCGCGCGGCGGCTCCCAGCTGTCCTCGTCCGGCGCGGACGTGGCGTGGCGCACCAGGGTGATGACCTGATGCCCGTCGGCGCGCAGCGAATCCCGAAGCGCGACGCCGATCAGCCCCGACGCGCCGGTGAGAACGACGCGCACTACGCGCTGCTCATTGCGCCAGACCAAGTGCGCGCTCGAACGCCCCGGCCTCGAGCCGTTGCTTGACGGTCACCAGGAAACGAGCCGCGTCCGCCCCGTCGACGATGCGGTGGTCGTAGGACAGCGCCAGGTAGACCATCGAGCGCACCGCGATCGTCTCGCCGATGTCGTCGTCGCTCACCACCACGGCGCGCTTCACGACGGCACCGGTGCCGAGCACCGCGACCTGTGGCTGGTTGATGATCGGGGTGTCGAACAACGCGCCGCGGCTGCCGGTATTGGTCAGCGTGAACGTCCCGCCGCCGAGCTCGTCCGGAGCCACCTTGTTAGCGCGGGTGCGCTCGGCCAGGTCGGCGATCTTGCGGGCGATGCCGCTGAGGTTCAGGTCACCAGCACTGTGGATCACCGGGACTAGCAGGCCGCGGTCGGTGTCGACGGCGATGCCCAAGTGCTCGGCGTCGTGGTAGGTAATCGTCTTGGCGGCCATGTCGACCGAGGCGTTGACGACCGGGTGAGCCTTGAGCGCCTCGATCGCGGCCACCGCGAAGAACGGCAGGAACGACAGTTTCACTCCCTCGCGGGCCTCGAAGTCGGCCTTGGCACGCTGCCGCAGTCGCGCAATCCGAGTGATATCGACCTCAACCACCGTGGTCAGCTGCGCCGAAATCTGCAGCGACTCGACCATGCGGGTCGCGATGACCTGCCGCATCCGCGACATCTGCTCGACTCGCCCGCGCTGGGACGCGGCGGCGGCGGCGGACGGGGCAGCGGCGGCGGCCGGCTGGCGCTCCGCCGGTCGATCCGGCTGGTGGGTGGCTTCCTGCTCGGCCTCCTCGGCCGCGCTGGCGGCGGCGAGGACGTCGGACTTGCGGATGCGGCCGCCTACCCCGGTGCCCTGGATGCTGCTCAGGTCCACGGCGTGCTCGCTGGCGAGCTTGCGCACGAGGGGCGTGACGTACGTGCCGGCGACCTCGTCGTCCTCGGCTGCGGCCCCGGGCTGGGGCTGTCGGCGCGGCTGAGGTGCCGCGGCCGGCGCGGGGGCGGCTTGCTGCGGAGCGGGCGGAGCTGGCTCGGACTTCGACTCGGGCGCCGCGGCCTCGGCTTCCTCCGCGGGCTTGGCATGCTTTTCGGGTTCGGGTTCGGGTTCGGGTTC